>DATMZQ010000372.1:0-2504 GCA_035573615.1 Burkholderiales bacterium
GTCACGGCAAACCTTCGCCAATACGGTGCTGTGGGCAAAGGCGCCCCAAGCTTGAGCATCGACAACCAACGCCGCACAATGCCATCTCGTCGCAGTGTAGGGTTTCGGCATGCACGAAATCAAGCTAGCGGATTTTAGGAATCGCCGCGTCGCCATCTGGGTTCAAAACCGCTGGCTGGTATACGTTTGCCTGGTCGTCTGCCTGTTGCTTTTGACTCTCGCCGGTGCTTTGAACGTGCCGGCGCAATTGGCATGGACCGCGGGTACGCTGGCCTGTGGTCTTATCGCATTTACCGTTACGCGCGTTGTTCGCGGGCTGCACGTGCTATATCGCTGTCCGATTTGCGGGGTGCTGCCCTATCGCACGCTCAACGAATACAAGTGCGGAGGCCTTGGCCCGGCACGCGCAAATTTTATGAGTCCGCGCAGCTGTCCGCAGTGCGGCACGCAAATACGCTGATTTTCTAGCGCGGATCTTTCGCCAACTCCTTCCTTCCAAGCCCAGCCACAATGGACCGATCTCCTCTTACACCCACGCTCAGCGGACACACCGCCTTCATGAAATTGCTCGCGCAGGAAGGCGTGACTCATTTGTTCGGCAATCCAGGCACCACAGAACTCGCCATCATGGAAGCCATGTCGCAGCAATCCGATATTGCTTACGTACTGGGCTTGCAGGAATCGGTGGTGGTCGGGATGGCCGATGGCTATGCCCGGGCCTCGAACCAGCTCGCTGCCTGTAACGTGCATGTTGCCCCCGGGCTTGGCAATGCCATGGGTGCGCTCTACAACGCGAAATTCTATGGTTCCCCGGTACTGATCACTGCGGGTCAGCAGGAACAGGGCCACGGATTGATGGAACCGATGCTCTACGACCCGCTGGTGCCAATCGCGCAACCCATGGTGAAGTGGGCTGTCGACGTTGCTCGCGTGCAGGACTTGCCGCGCATCGTGCATCGCGCCGTGAAACTGGCGTTGACTCCTCCGACCGGCCCGGTGTTCATCAGCCTGCCGGGCGATATTCTGGATGCGCAAGCGCCGCTGGACCTTGGCTATCCCACGCGCGTGGATGCGGAAGTTCGTCCCTCGGACGCGGCGCTCGCCCGCCTGGCAGATCGACTGCTCGCGGCCCGCAATCCAGTATTGATTGCCGGCCATGAGCTCGCCACGCGCAATGCCCTGCAAGAAGCCGCACAACTGGCCGAAATCCTGGGCGCGGCCGTGTGGCAGCAGACGGTGCCGTATGCCGCGCATTTCTTGTCCGAACATCCCGCGTTCGTGGGCCAGCTGACCCGCAGCCAGACGCAGGTGCGCGCCTGGCTGCAACCGCATGATCTCGTGGTGTGCTTGGGCGCCGATGTCTTGCGCATGTCGGTGCATAACCCAATCGATGCGCTGCCAGATGGCATGCCGATCGTGCAGATTTCCGAACGCGATTGGGAACTCGGCAAAAATTATCCGACGGACATCGCGATCAACGCCAATGTGAAACAGAGTTTGCTAGCGCTAAATTCGGTCATGCGCGCGCGCATGACTGCCGCTCAGAAATCGGCGGCCGCAGCGCGGCTCGCCGAAATTGCCAAGAACAACTGGAGCGTGAAGCGCGCACGAGCATGCGAGGATGCGGCGAAACTCGAATCCACACGGCCGATGGATCCTAAAGTCCTGATGATGCGCATTGCTGAAGCGCTGCCGCGCAACGTCGTCGTCGTCGAAGAAGGACTCACCTCGACGTTTCCGCTGCTTAATTTTCTGCCGCTGCGCGATCATCAGGGTTTCTATGGGCTCGCATCCGGCGGCATCGGCTTTGCCATGGCGGGTGCTGTTGGAATCAGCATCGCTTTGCCGGACCGCCCTGTCGTTGCGATCGTCGGTGATGGCAGCGCGATGTACACCATCCAGGCACTGTGGACCGCAGCCCACCTGAAGCTGCCGATCACCTATGTCATTCCGAACAATCGCAGTTACCGCATCCTGAAGGAGCGGCTTGTATCCTTCCGCAAGACCGACAAGTTCGTCGGCATGGACATGGACGATCCGGCCATCGATTTCGTCTCACTCGCACAATCCATGGGCGTGAAGGCGCAGCGCATCACGGATCAACAGGATGTCGGCCCGGCCTTGCGAGAGTGCATTTCCAGCGGTGGTCCAAGGTTGCTGGATGTAAGCGTGGCGAATGGGTTTGGACGATGACGACGTGGATCCGTGCTGAGTACTCAGTGCCGGAGATTGCATGTTTGTGGAGTCACAATTGATCATACAATGGCTTCAAACTCCCCAGCGCAGCGCTGCAGTATGCACTGGTGCATCCCAGAGGCGTTTGAGTTCGCTGTCGAGCATGGTCACAGTCACCGAGCCGCCCGCCATATCGAGCGAGGTCACGTAGTTCCCAACCAACGACCTCACTACGCGGACGCTAGCTTTGGTCAGAAATCCATGCGCCGCGTGATACAAGATATACAGCTCCATCAGCGGTGTGCCGCCGAAGCCGTTCACAAGCAAGA
>DATMZQ010000373.1:0-16243 GCA_035573615.1 Burkholderiales bacterium
TGATCGAGGTCGATACGCCGATGGTCTGGCGCGGACCGATGGTTACGCAAGCGCTCGAACAGCTGCTGCGGGATACGCAGTGGAAGGATCTGGATTATCTGGTGGTCGACCTGCCGCCCGGCACCGGCGATATTCAACTAACCCTTTCGCAGAAGGTTCCAGTGACAGGCGCGGTTATCGTCACCACGCCGCAGGACATTGCCCTTATCGACGCACGAAAAGGGCTGAAGATGTTCGAGAAGGTCGGCGTGCCGATCCTGGGGCTGGTGGAGAATATGAGCGTTCATATATGCTCGAATTGCGGCTACGAAGAACATATCTTTGGAGAAGGCGGCGCGGCGCGCATGAGCATGGACTACAAAGTCAATGTGCTGGGCAGCCTTCCGTTGGACATCAAGATTCGTGAACAGGCAGATTCCGGCAAGCCAACAGTGGTTGCCGAACCGGACAGCCGCTCGGCACAGATCTATAAGGAGATTGCCCGCAAGGTCGCTGCGCGCATTGCCGAACTCGCGAAGGATCATAGCGGCGCGTTTCCAAAGATCGTCATTCAGAATACGTGAGGCGATGGACATGACTGCAAAGGGCGCGGAGTGAACGAGCATCGGATTCGATCCTGGCCCTTCCGCGTTGCCTGTCCTCCTTCGTTGCTCCACCCTTACTCCTATGCCCAGCCATGAGTATCAAATCCGACAATTGGATCCGCCGGATGGCAGCCGAGCACCGCATGATCGAACCATTCGAACCGGGGCAGGTCAGGGAGATCAATGGCCGGAGGATCGTGTCTTACGGAACCTCCAGTTACGGTTATGACATCCGCTGTTCGAGGGATTTCAAGGTTTTTACGAACATCAATTCGACCACGGTCGACCCGAAGAACTTCGACGAGAAGTCCTTCGTCGATGTCAGCGGGGACGTCTGTATTATTCCGCCGAATTCCTTCGCGCTGGCGCGGACAGTGGAGTATTTCCGGATCCCGCGTAATGTCCTGACGATTTGCCTTGGCAAGTCAACCTATGCGCGTTGCGGCATCATCGTAAATGTGACGCCGTTCGAGCCCGAATGGGAAGGCTTCGTGACGCTGGAGTTCTCGAACACTACACCGCTGCCGGCCAAGATCTACGCCAACGAAGGCGTGGCGCAAGTCATCTTTTTTGAATCCGACCCGGATGACGTCTGTGAGACTTCTTACCGCGACCGCGGTGGCAAGTACCAGGGTCAACAGGGCGTTACGCTCCCCAAGATCTGAACAACTACCCGCCAGTGGCGACGCCACATCTCGCAATGTCCGCCCACCGGCCTTCAGCACCGGTGTTTCCCGCAGGGAGATCCGCATGAAATTTCGCTTTCCGGTCGTCATCATCGATGAAGATTACCGCTCGGAGAACACCAGTGGCCTGGGAGTCCGCGCGCTTGCCAAGGCGCTCGAAGACGAAGGCATGGAAGTGTTGGGCGTCACCAGTTACGGCGACCTGTCGTCTTTCGCGCAACAGCAAAGCCGCGCCTCCGCATTCATACTTTCAATCGACGACGAAGAATTCGGTGCGGGCTCGGAGGAGGAGACCAACACGGCCCTGAAAACGCTGCGTGCGTTCGTGAAGGAGTTGCGTTTCAGGAACGCCGACATTCCGATTTACCTGTACGGCGAGACGCGCACTTCGCGACACATCCCGAACGACATCCTGCGCGAGCTGCACGGCTTCATCCACATGTTCGAAGACACGCCGGAATTCGTCGCACGCCACATCATCCGCGAAGCGCGGGCTTACCTGGATGGATTGTCGCCGCCGTTTTTTCGCGCCCTGGTGCACTACGCCCAGGACGGTTCCTATTCATGGCACTGCCCCGGACACTCGGGCGGAGTCGCCTTCCTGAAGAGTCCGGTCGGTCAGATGTTCCACCAGTTTTTCGGAGAAAACATGCTGCGCGCCGACGTTTGTAATGCAGTGGATGAACTCGGCCAGCTGCTGGACCATAGCGGACCGGTGGCTGCCTCGGAGCGCAATGCCGCGCGCATTTTCAATGCGGATCACTGTTTCTTCGTGACCAACGGCACATCGACGTCCAATAAAGTGGTTTGGCATGCAAACGTGGCGCCGGACGATATCGTGGTAGTGGACCGCAACTGCCATGTGTCCATTCTGCATGCTATTACGATGACCGGCGCCATCCCGGTTTTTCTCACGCCGACTAGAAACCACCTCGGCATCATCGGACCGATTGCGCTGGATGAATTCAGGCCTGAAAACATCCAGAAGAAGATCGAGGCGAATCCGTTTGCGCGCGCGGTAAAACGCAAGAAGCCACGCATCCTGACGATTACGCAGAGCACCTATGACGGCGTGGTTTACAACGTCGAAATGCTCAAGGACACGCTGAATTCGTCGATCGACACGCTACATTTCGACGAAGCCTGGCTGCCGCACGCGACGTTCCACGAGTTTTACCGGGATATGCATGCAATCGGCAATAACCGGCCGCGCACCAAGGACGCCATCATTTACGCGACCCACTCCACACACAAACTTCTGGCCGGGATCTCCCAGGCGTCGCAGATCCTGGTGCAGGAATCGCAGACCCGCAAGCTGGACCGCCATGCATTCAACGAAGCATTTTTAATGCATACGTCAACTTCGCCACAGTACGCGATCATCGCCTCCTGCGATGTGGCGGCGGCCATGATGGAACCACCGGGCGGCACTGCGCTGGTGGAGGAATCAATTATAGAGGCGCTTGATTTCCGGCGCGCCATGCGCAAGGTAGATGAAGAATTCGGCAAGGACTGGTGGTTCAAGGTTTGGGGGCCGGAGAAACTGGCTCGGGAGGGCATGGGATCGCGCGATGACTGGATCCTCAAATCGAACGAAAAGTGGCACGGCTTCGGCAATCTGGCGCCTGGGTTCAACATGCTCGACCCGATCAAGGCGACGGTCATCACTCCGGGGCTGGACGTGTCCGGCAAATTCGCCAAAACCGGCATCCCGGCGGCAATCGTGACGCGCTACCTGGCCGAGCATGGCGTCATCGTGGAAAAAACCGGCCTGTATTCTTTTTTCATCATGTTCACCATCGGTATCACGAAGGGCCGCTGGAACACACTGGTGACCGCGCTGCAGCAGTTCAAGGACGATTACGACAAGAACCAGCCGCTGTGGCGCATCTTGCCGGAGTTTTGCCAGGCTCATCCGCGCTATGAGAGGTTGGGCATGCGTGATTTATGCGAGCAGATCCATGGCATGTACAAGGCGAACGACGTGGCGCGCCTCACCACAGAAATGTATCTGTCCGACATGCAACCCTCGATGAAACCTTCCGACGCCTTTGCAGCCATGGCGCACCGGGAAATCGATCGCGTCGAGATCGACCGGCTGCAGGGTCGCGTAACCAGTGTGCTGCTCACGCCTTATCCTCCGGGAATCCCACTGCTTGTCCCCGGAGAGCGTTTCAACGATACGATCGTGCATTACCTTCAGTTCGCGCGCGAATTCAACCGCTCGTTCCCCGGTTTCGAGACAGATATCCATGGTCTGGTCGAGGAGAATTCCGGCGGCGAACTGCGCTATTTCGTCGATTGCGTGCGCCAGACCTGAGGTGTTTGGCGCAACTCCCTGCGACATCTGTCGTGGTTAGTGAGAGTACGCCGCCCGCGTACTGCGCGGACTAACTGGTCAAGTTGATTTTCTGTCGTAGGTCACAAAACGGCCACGCAGCTCCCCTTCCGAAAAAGGCTCCGCGCTCGTCTCCCGCCACTGGGTGCGATCAAAAGCCGGAAAGAACGTATCTCCCTCGTAGTCGAGCGCGAGTTCCGTGGCGTGTATGCGGGTCGCCACAGGCAGGGCGTCACGGAAGATTGCTGCTCCGCCGATGATAAAGATTTCAGTATCGTCACTGCTGCGCTCGATTGCTTCACTCAGGCTTGGAGCCGTCAAAACACCTGCATGTCGGAACTCTGGATTGCGCGTAACGACCACACTGATCCTGCCCGGTAATACGCGGCCGATGGATTCAAACGTTCTGCGGCCCATGACGATGTGGTGTCCCATGGTAAGGGCCCTGAAGCGTTTGAGATCGGCAGAAAGGTGCCACGGCAGCGCATTGTTGGCGCCAATGACGCCGTTGCGCGCCATCGCAACAATGATCGAAATGCGGGGTGTGGGCATGGCCTGGTTTGATCGCCGACCAGCGACCGCTCACACAGCAACCGGCGCCTTGATCGCAGGGTACGGGTCGTAGGCTTCGAGCGTGAAGTCTTCGTATTTGAAATCGAAGATATTGGTGACCTGCGGATTGAGTTTCATCACCGGCAGTCTGCGCGGTTCGCGCCCAAGTTGCTCGCGAGCTTGTTCGATGTGGTTGGAATAGAGATGTGTATCCCCAAGCGCATGCACGAATTCGCCGGGCCGCAGACCACACACCTGCGCCACCATCAAGGTGAGTAAGGCATAGGACGCGATGTTGAAGGGCACGCCGAGAAACAGATCGGCGCTGCGCTGGTAGAGTTGACAGGACAGTTTGCCGTTGGCCACGTAAAACTGGAAAAAGGCATGGCACGGCATCAGCGCCATTTTGTCTAGATCAGCGACGTTCCAGGCGGAAACCAGCAAACGTCTCGAGTCTGGATTGCGCTTGATCTCCTCGATCACCTTGGAAATCTGATCGATATGTCGTCCATCCGGTGCCGGCCAGGAGCGCCATTGGTAGCCATAAACGGGGCCCAGTTCGCCATTGGCATCAGCCCATTCATCCCAGATCGTGACGCCGTGCTCACGCAGATAGCGCGTGTTGGTTTCGCCTTTCAGGAACCACAGCAATTCGTGAATGATCGACTTGATGTGCACTTTCTTGGTGGTGAGCAGCGGAAAGCCTGCCTGCAAATCGAAACGCAGCTGTGGCCCGAACACACTCAGCGTTCCGGTTCCCGTACGGTCCTGCTTGCGGTTTCCGTGCTCGAGGATATGGCGCATGAGGTCGAGGTACTGTCGCATTGCGCTGGCCGTGATCGAGTTGGCAAAAGCGGAAGTTTAGTGCACCTGCCGGGCGGATGGAATGAAGCAGCGAACCCCTATGATAAACTCAAAAAACTTTTTTCTGGCTCAACGTCATGTCGGGCAACACCATCGGCAAGCTGTTCTGTGTCACTTCGTTTGGGGAAAGCCACGGGCCGGCCATCGGCTGCGTCGTGGATGGCTGTCCGCCCGGGTTGCTGCTTACACCAGCCGATATCCAGAAAGACCTCGATCGCCGCAAGCCGGGGACATCGCGGCATGTGACCCAGCGGCATGAATCCGATACGGTGGACATACTGTCCGGCGTGTTCGAAGGTCGCACGACCGGAACGCCGATCGCCCTGCTGATCCGCAACGAAGATCAACGCAGCAAAGACTACGGCAATATCGCGGAAACTTTTCGTCCCGGGCATGCCGATTACACCTACTGGCAAAAATACGGCATACGTGATTATCGGGGAGGGGGACGGCAGTCGGCGCGTGAAACCGCCGTCAGGGTTGCCGCTGCCGCGATTGCACGAAAATGGCTCGCAGAACATTTCGGTGTAACGATCCGCGGCTACATGTCCCAGCTTGGAACGATTCGCATTGCGTTCAAGCATTGGGAAGCGGTGAACGGCAACATTTTTTTTTCGCCGGATCCGGATATTGTCCCGCAGTTGGAGCAATTCATGGACCGTCTGCGCAAGTCGGGCGAATCGTGCGGCGCAAAAATAACCGCGGTTGCGCAAAACGTTCCGGTTGGCTGGGGAGAGCCGGTGTACGACAAGCTGGATGCGGATATTGCCGGCGCGATGATGGGAATCAATGCGGTGAAGGGCGTGGAAATCGGCTCCGGATTTGCGTCAGTGGAACAGAAGGGCACTGAGCACAGCGACGAAATGACGCCCCAAGGATTTTTGTCCAACAACGCGGGCGGCATACTGGGCGGCATTTCCACTGGGCAGGACATTGTCGTCAATATCGCCGTAAAACCCACGTCCAGTATCAGACTGCCGCGCCGTTCCATCGATAAAGCCGGTGCTCCGACGATCGTCGAAACCACCGGCCGCCATGATCCTTGCGTGGGCATCCGCGCTACGCCGATCGCAGAAGCCATGCTGGCGTTGGTGCTGATGGATCATGCTCTGCGCCACCGGGCGCAAAACGCTGATGTTCGTACCTCCACGCCGCGAATTGCTTCGCAGGCACCCGCGACCGCCGGGCGTGCGCAAGCGGTGGCAGCCAACAACCCCGACCCCGACGAAGCCTGATCGAAATCATCTGTGTCCTGGCTGGAGCGGGTAGGTGAAATCAATGCACAGGAGTGGGGTCCGGTCGGGACCGCCGCTTTGGTCGCGTCTTCCCTTCTGGTAGGTCTGGTCTGCTATCTGGCCAATGCTGGCGAGCGTTGGGTATACATACTGGACACCGCGAACCTGGCTTTTCATGAGGCCGGACACCCGTTGTTCGGTCTGTTGTTTGGCAGCCGCATGACTGTCTACGGCGGCACACTCGGGCAGTTGGTGTTTCCCACAGTTGCCATAGTGATGTTCTGGCAGCGCCGTGAGACGGTTTCCTTCGCATTATGCGCGGCCTGGTTGTTCGAAAATTTTTGGAACATCGCACGGTACATGGCTGACGCACGCGCGCACATGCTGCCGTTAGTCGGCGGCGGCGAACACGACTGGACGGAAATTTTTTCTCGCTGGCACATGCTGCAACGGGATACCAGTGTCGCGACTGTGGTTTCCGTCCTGGCCTGGATCGGGATAGGTGTAACCTGGGGCTGGTTGGCATGGCACTGGTGGCGGGACCGAAACGAGTAAAGGCAATATGCTGCGCGGTTCCTTCTATCAGCGGCTCTCCGCTTTTTATTTTTCCTATTTCGCCTTTATCGGCGCATTCGCGCCGTATTTCGCGCTTTACCTGAAGTCCCTGGGCTATTCGGCATCCGAAATCGGCTTGCTGCTTGCAGTCAACCCGGTCGCACGTATCTTCGGACCGAATTTCTGGGGATGGCTGTCCGACCATTACCGTGCGCGCAGCAAGTTGATACGGGGTACCGCAGTGGGCACGGCCGTGGTTTTCATCGCGCTGTTTTTCAATCACGGGTTTGCGTGGATGTTCATTGCCCTGATGCTGCTAAATGTCTTCTGGTGTGGAGTGCTCCCGCTGGCGGAATCCGCGACCTTGAACCTCGTGGGATCAAAAGTGGGGGCGTATGGCAGGGTACGGCTGTGGGGATCAGTCGGGTTCGTCGCCGTGGTCATTGCTGCCGGCTATTTGCTTGATGTGTTTGGGGTCCGCGCTCTTGCGCCGCTGGTGCTGTCAGTGCTCACCCTCATGGCGATCAGCACTTTTTTTCTTCCACGTGACCGTGAACCTTCGCACCATGCGGAACACACCTCGATTCTGATTATTCTAAGGCGACCCGAAGTGATTGCGCTGATGACGGGCTTCTTCCTGATGCAGATAGCGATCGCTCCCTATAACGCGTTCTATTCCATTCACCTGGTTGAGGCGGGCTATACGAAGAAAGCGGTCGGATGGTTGTGGTCGCTAGGCGTCCTCGCGGAAATCGGGCTGTTCATGCTGCTGCCGCGTTTGATGCGTGCCTATAGCCTTAACCAGATCTTGATGTTCAGTTTTGGCTGCGCCTTTGTGCGCCTGCTGATGATTGGTTGGGGCGTCGGGTCGCTAGCGGTGCTCATGGCAGCGCAGTTGCTGCACGCCATCACGTTCGGCGCATTTCACTCCGCAGGTGTCGCGATGATGCATCAGATTTTCCGCGGTCGTAATCAGGCTCGCGGCCAGGCTATTTATACCAGCCTGGGATACGGACTCGGTGGTTCGCTCGGTACGCTGATGGCCGGCTATTCATGGGACACGCTGGGTGCGCCATGGACCTTTACCTTCGCGGCCATTGCCGCACTGCTAGCCTTAATTGTGGTGGCGTCAAGGCCAGTTTCCTTGCCAGTCAACGCGAAGGTCTAGCGCGCTTCGCGCCGTCGGGGCGTTGCCTTGTGTCATAATTTCTGCTTGCATCAAAACACTTATGAATCCGCAAACTCTCTACGACAAGCTCTGGGCAAGCCATTTGGTTCGGCAGGAACCGGATGGCACCGCGCTTATCTATATCGACCGCCATCTGGTGCACGAAGTCACCAGCCCGCAGGCCTTTGAAGGGCTGAAGCTCGCCGGACGCAAGCCCTGGCGCATCGATTCGGTGGTTGCCACTGCAGATCACAACACGCCAACGCAGCACTGGGATCAGGGAATCAAAGACCCGATTTCACGCCTGCAGGTTGAAACGCTCGATGCCAACATGCGGGAGTTCGGGGCGAAGGTTTATTTCCCGTTCCTGGACAAGCGTCAAGGCATCGTGCATGTAATTGGACCGGAGCAGGGCGCAACCCTGCCGGGCATGACCGTTGTTTGCGGGGATTCGCACACCAGCACGCACGGCGCCTTTGGCTGCCTGGCGCACGGCATCGGCACGTCGGAAGTGGAACATGTTCTTGCCACACAGTGCCTGGTGCAGAAGAAAATGAAGACCATGCTGATCGAAGTCGATGGCGCGCTTCCCCGCGGCGTAACGCCGAAGGATGTGGCGCTTGCCGTAATTGGCAGCATTGGCACGGCCGGCGGAAGTGGCTATGCGATCGAATTTGGCGGCAGCACCATTCGTGCAATGTCGATGGAAGGCCGTATGACTTTGTGCAACATGGCGATTGAGGCCGGTGCGCGCGCTGGAATGATTGCAGTAGACCAGACAACCATCGAATACCTGCGCGGCCGCACGTTCGCGCCGAAAGGGGAACTCTGGGACAAAGCAACAGCGTATTGGAAAACGCTGCGCAGCGACGAGAATGCACGGTTCGACAGGGTGGTGCAATTGGATGCGCGGGAGATCAAACCTCAGGTTACCTGGGGCACTTCTCCGGAGATGGTTGTGCCGGTGGACGGCCGTGTGCCGGATCCGGACCGGGAGAAGGACGAAACGAAGCGCGAAGGCATGGAGCGGGCGCTGACCTACATGGGCCTCAAACCTAATACGCAAATTACCGATATCCGGATTGACAAGGTCTTCATCGGTTCCTGCACCAATTCGCGCATTGAAGATTTGCGGGCTGCTGCTCACATTGTGCGCGGCCGGCGTGTTGCTTCTAACGTACGCCTCGCGATGGTGGTACCGGGTTCTGGCCTCGTGAAGGCTCAGGCCGAAAAGGAAGGTCTCGACAAAATCTTCCTGGCTGCGGGCTTCGAGTGGCGCCAGCCCGGGTGCTCCATGTGCCTGGCCATGAACGATGACCGGCTCGAACCCGGCGAGCGCTGTGCGTCAACGTCGAACCGTAACTTCGAAGGCAGGCAAGGGTCCGGAGGCCGTACGCATCTTGTTAGCCCGGCCATGGCTGCAGGTGCGGCGATTGCCGGCCATTTCGTCGACGTGCGGAGAGGCGGGTAATGCGCAAGTTCACGCGATTGGAAGGCCTGGTCGCGCCGCTGGATCGAGCCAATGTCGATACCGACGCGATTATCCCCAAGCAGTTTTTAAAGTCGATCAAGCGCTCGGGTTTTGGCGTTAATCTGTTTGATGCCTGGCGCTACCTGGATCGCGGTGAACCGGGCATGGATAACGGCAGTCGCAAGCGCAACCCGGACTTCGTCCTCAACCAGTCACGCTACCAGGGCGCCAGCATTTTGCTGGCGCGAAAGAACTTCGGCTGTGGTTCCTCCCGCGAGCATGCGCCGTGGGCACTGGACGACTACGGCTTTCGCGCGCTTATTGCACCGAGTTACGCCGATATTTTCTATAACAATTGTTTCAAGAATGGATTGTTGCCGATCGTACTGGACGAAAAGCATGTGGACCGGCTATTTGATGATGTCGCTGCCTTTCCCGGATTCCGACTCGTCCTCGATCTGGGCGCACAAACGGTTTCATATGCCGATGGCAGCCAGGTATTCGGTTTCGAAGTGGATGGTTTCCGCAAACACTGCCTGCTGAATGGGCTCGACGACATTGGTCTGACCCTGACGCATATAGACGAAATAAAAACGTTCGAGGCTAAACGCCGTTTGGAACAACCCTGGCTGTTCAGTTGACGGATTAGAATTGAAAACAGCGGCCGGGGCAGAACATCATGCCCCGGTCGTTTTTTGAGAGAACCAAAAATGAAAATTGCGGTGTTGCCTGGTGATGGAATCGGGCCGGAAATTGTGAAGCAGGCGCTCAAGGTGCTGAGGCACCTGGCACGTGATGGCCTGAAAATCGAAATCGAACAGGCGCCGATAGGCGGAGCCGGCTATGACGCTGCACAGGATCCGCTGCCGCAAAAGACGCTCGCGTTGGCGAAGGCATCGGACGCCGTGTTGCTCGGTGCTGTCGGAGGGCCGAAATACGATGCGCTGCCCAGGGCGATGCGTCCGGAACAGGGCCTGCTGCGCATCCGCAAGGAACTCGGATTGTTTGCCAATTTGCGCCCCGCATTGCTATACGAAGAACTGGCCCGCGCATCGTCGCTGAAGCCCGAAATCGTAGCGGGGCTCGATATCATGATCCTGCGCGAACTGACTGGTGATATTTATTTTGGCCAACCTCGCGGCACCCGCCAGACGGAAAGCGGCGAGCGAGAGGGCTTCGATACCATGAGATATAGTGAATCAGAGATCCGTCGCATTGCCACTATTGGGTTCGGCATCGCGCGCCAGCGCGGCCGAAAGTTGTGCTCGGTGGACAAGGCAAACGTACTCGATACCAGCATCCTGTGGCGCGAAGTAGTGGCCGAAGTTGGAAAAAGTTTCCCCGACGTCGCACTCTCGCACATGTATGTGGACAACGCAGCCATGCAGCTGGTGCGCGCGCCCAAACAGTTTGACGTAATTCTGACCGGAAACATGTTCGGCGATATTCTTTCCGATGAGGCCTCGATGCTGACCGGCTCCATCGGCATGTTGCCGTCTGCCTCGCTGAACGCCGACAACAAGGGGCTGTACGAGCCGATTCACGGTTCGGCCCCGGACATCGCCGGGCGTGACATTGCCAATCCTCTGGCCACGATCCTGTCGTTGGCGATGATGATGCGCTATAGCTTCCGCAACGAAGAGGCTGCAGCGCGCATCGAGTCGGCCGTCAAGCGCGTGCTCAAGCAGGGCCTGCGTACGGCCGACATCTATGAGGCCGGTACAACCAAGGTCGGTACGGAAGAAATGGGTAATGCCGTGTCCACGGCATTGCAGTCATGAGCCAAAACGGCAGCTAATGTTTTCTGACGGAAATTGAAATGACAACAGTTGGACTGGTGGGTTGGCGTGGCATGGTGGGATCGGTGCTGATGCAGCGCATGCAGCAGGAACGGGATTTCGATCTTGTCGATCCGGTGTTCTTCACGACCTCCCAAGTTGGGACTGAAGGTCCCCGGATCGGCAAAGCCGTTACCGTGTTGAAGGACGCGCGCAGCATCAAGGCTCTCAAGCCGATGGATGTGATTGTTTCCTGCCAAGGTGGCGACTATACCAATGAGATTTATCCGAGGCTTCGAGCAGAAGGTTGGAGCGGCTACTGGGTAGACGCTGCTTCGGCGCTGCGCATGCAAAAGGATGCGGTAATCATCCTTGATCCGGTTAACCGCGATGTGATCGATGCAGCGCTTGACTCGGGCATCAAGAACTTCATCGGCGGCAATTGCACAGTAAGCCTTATGCTGATGGGGATGCATGGTCTGTTCAAGGCTGGTGTCGTGGAATGGATTACGGCGATGACGTATCAGGCCGCGTCCGGTGCAGGGGCGCAAAATATGCGCGAATTGTTGTCCCAAATGGGTCAGCTGCATGCAACGGCACATTCCTTGTTGGACGATCCGCAATCCTCCATTCTCGACATCGATCGTAAAGTGGCGGATGCGCAGTGCGCGCGTAATTTTCCGACCGAGCATTTTGGGGTGCCGCTCGCGGGCAGCCTGATCCCCTGGATTGACAAGGATCTGGGCAATGGCCAGAGCAAGGAGGAATGGAAAGCTCAGGCGGAAGGCAACAAGATCCTTGGGCGCGAAGCAGATCCGATTCCAATGGACGGTATCTGCGTGCGCATAGGCGCAATGCGCTGTCACAGCCAGGCATTGACCATCAAATTACGGCGAGATTTGCCTCTCGAGCAGATCGAAGGCCTGCTGGGGACTGCCAATCGCTGGACAAAAGTGATTCCGAACAATAAAGAAGATTCCAACCGTGAACTCACCCCGGCTGCAGTTACCGGAACGTTAAATGTCCCGGTGGGGCGCCTGCGCAAGCTCCCAATGGGCGGCGAATATCTCGCGGCTTTTACCGTAGGAGATCAGCTGCTGTGGGGGGCTGCGGAGCCCCTTCGCCGCCTGTTACGGATACTGCTTGAGCGCCGCGCTTAGCCACGGCGTTTTTGCAATGGAGCCCAAAAGCCGTGAAACCTTGCGCAATGTGAGGCGAAAGATGAGCTTGCATCTCTAAATCCATGATGTTATTTTAATTACTTCGTACAAAAAACGATTCAGGGTGAGCGCTTTGGGCATTACGTCTCTTCGCTCGTGGTTAATCGCCGCGTCGTTGCTTTCGATCTGCGCCGTATCCCACGCAGCGGGTCTCGGAAAGCTACGTGTCATGTCAGCGCTTGGCGAACCGCTTAAAGCGGAGGTCGAACTCGTCGCTGAGAAAAATGAAATCGGTTCGCTGGCCGTGCGACTGGCGAATCGAGAAGCGTTCGAGCGCGCCGGTCTTACCTATACAAGTCTGGTTGCGGGCATCAAGGCAACCGTGGAAAAGCGCGGTAGCGGCGAACCTTACGTGCAGCTGGTATCAACTCAGCCGATCACCGAGCCATTTGTCGATTTGTTGATTGAATTGACATGGTCCTCCGGTCGTATCAGTCGCGAATTCACGGCACTTCTGGATCCGCCGGCAGTTATAGCTGAACGCCAAAAGCAGAATGCGGCAGCGCCTGAAGTCCGTGCCGCCCCCAAGACACAACAAGCCGATGCTGTGGCGGTTCCCCCGCCGTCGGAAACCACGAAACCCGAAGTGCCGAAGCCCGAGGTGTCGCAACCGGAAGCCGAGAAGACAGAAGCGCCGCAGGCCACGTCTTCAGCGCAGCCGGTGCCGGAGACAGCTCCAGCGCCACCGCCCGCCTCCGCACCACCAGCCCCGGTTGAAACCATAGGCGGTTCCCAGCCGACGTTGTTTGGCGAAGGAAGTGCCTTGCCATCTGGGGCGCATTCTGCCGCCATGGCAGATGCCTACGGGCCGGTCAGGAGTGGAGATACTCTCGGAAAGATTGCTCTGGCCACGAAGCCGCCGGAATTTACGCTCGAACAAATGCTCGTTCTGCTCACGCGCAATAATCCGCGCGCGTTCTCCGGGAAAAACATGAACCGGCTGAAGACCGGGAAGATTCTTCATTTGCCGACCTCTGACGAGCTGGCAAGCTTGAGCCCGGCAGAAGCCAGCAAGGAAGTAAAAATACAGGCACGCGATTGGCGTGCCTACCGCGAGCAATTGGCCGCCTCGGCAGCGCAAAGCATGCCGGCGGACCAGCAGGCGGAACAATCTGCCGCAGGCAAGGTAGGCGCGAGCACTCAAGAAAAAGCTGCGTCTCCAGCTGAACAGCCCAAGGAAGTTTTGAAACTGTCGAAAAATGAACCTTCGGCCGGTGTGCCGGGCAGCGATGCAAAGGCGTCAGCCCGTATTCGAGCTCTCGAAGAAGAGGTAGTGGCGCGCGAAAAGGCCGTTAAAGAATCCGACAGCCGCGTGGCCAAGCTGGAAAAACAAATAACGGATCTGAAGGCTTTGCTGGAAATGAAAAGCAAAAGCATGGCGGATCAGCAAAAACCACCTGGCACGCCAGCTGCTGGAGCCCAGGCGCCAGACAAAAGCGCGATTCAAGCGCCCGCTGCGCCGACACCCGAGGCAACGCCTGCAGCGACGGCGCCTGTCACGCCGACGCCACCCTCCCCAGGGCCTAAAAACGAGAGTGCTCCGGCGCCTCCACAACCCCAGCCGTTGCCGCCGAAACCAGCTGCTCCAAAAACGCTGCCCGCTCCGCCGCATGAAGCCAGTCTGATGGACCAGGTGATGGATCAGCCTGCTTATCTCGGCGCGGCGATCGGTGTGCTGATCATTATTGGGGCCATTGCCGTACGCGCCGTGAAGCGGCGAAGGGAATCGAAGTCCAACGCCGAAGAATCTGGCCCTGCGAGGGCTGTCGCCACAAGCTCGCCAGAGGCATACGCTGAGTCGACGTACTCCGGCAGCCAGGACTCCACCGCCGAAGTCACCAAAAAACATTCCGAGGAAGTTGATCCGGTAGCTGAAGCGGAAATCTTCCTTGCCTACGGTCGCGATACGCAAGCAGAAGAACTGCTCAAGGAGGCACTGGAGAACGCTCCTGCCCGGCATGAGATTCGTCTCAAGCTGCTTCAGATTTACGCCAATCGAAAAGATGCCAAATCGTTCGAAAAAGTAGCGCGTGACCTGCAACAGGCTACTGGGGGAACCGGCGCAATTTGGGAACAGGCGGTCGCTCTTGGCTACCAATTGGATCCGGACAACGCGCGATATGCTTCGGGAAAATCCGCAGTGTCCAACGCGACGCCAATCGCCGGCCCTTCCACTGCCGAAAACGTTGATTTCAACATCGGTTCCGACGATGCGGCGATGGTCACCCCGACTGACATAGACCTGGGCGACACGGATAATGCATTCGCCCGGACGCAAATCATCGATCCTGCCGATCCCGGTCAGGACACGGCTACATCGCTCGAACCGGTCGCGACGACGATGGATTTCAATGTCGACTTACCGCCAGTGGAGCAAGCGGCCATGGAAAATGTGCAGGCCGCCCAGACTGCGCATTCATCCGGGATTGATTTCGACATCGATCTAAATGCGCTAACCAGCGGTCCGGATACCGGTAAACCCGCAACATCCCAATCCATCGAACCCGGGATTGATTTTGACATGAGCGGCCCCGCGCTCGAGACGCCCACTGAGCCACGTTCGGCCGGACCGGACATCGATTTGTCCGGAATCAGTCTGGATCTTGGAACCGATACGGCGCCAACGGGTTCGCCAGGCGGCAAAGATGATCATTGGTACGACGTGCAAACCAAGTTCGACTTGGCCAAGGCATACCAGGAAATGGGCGATAAGGATGGCGCGCGCGAGATTCTGAAGGAAGTTCTGGCAGAAGGCGATGCAGAACAAAAAACTGCCGCCAATTCTGTGCTGTCTACCCTCGACTCCTGATTGCAGCCCGAAAGGGCATTTGCCGCCGCCACCGCTTGCGGCACAATTCAATTTAATGCCCAATTGCAGTGACCCAATCACGGGTCCCTGCGGACTATTCTTTGAGAATCGCGCTCGGTGTGGAATATGACGGTACCGCGTTCTGCGGTTGGCAGAGCCAGCCGCAGGCGTGCGGCGTGCAGGATGCGCTTGAACGCGGTTTGGCTGGATTATCGGGCGAGCGCGTAAGTACGGCTTGTGCTGGGCGTACTGATGCTGGAGTCCATGCGCTGGGCCAGGTTGTCCATTTCGATACCGCGGCAGTGCGACCATTGAATGCCTGGGTTCGCGGCACCAACGCGCTGCTGCCAGCGGCCATGTCGGTGACCTGGGCGAAGCCGGTAACGGAAGAATTTCATGCGCGGTTTTCAGCGACAGGGCGACGCTACGTGTATTGGCTGCTGAACAGGCCACAGCGTCCAGGTCTTTTGCATAATCGTGTTTGATGGTTCCATCAGACGTTGGACATCGAAGCCATGCGACGGGCGGCCGCCTTGATCGTCGGAAGACACGATTACAGCGCCTTCCGGGCAGCTGAATGCCAGGCAAAGACACCGTGGAAAGAGCTTCGGGAACTCAACATATCGCAACGGGGCGATATGCTGCGCTTTGAATTTGCAGCAGACGCTTTTTTGCAGCACATGGTGCGCAACATCGTCGGCAGCCTCGTCTACATCGGCGCGGGACGCCAGCCGTTCCAATGGCTGCATGAGCTATTGCAGGCCCGGGACCGCACCCGCGCCGCGCCACCATTTTCCCCAGCCGGCCTGTACCTTGCAGCGGTACAGTACGACAGCATGTGGGCTCTACCGCCACAAACTGACCTGCGCGCTGTCGAGGACACGATGCTGGAAGGCGCGCACTCCCAATAAGGCCCGCAATGGCGACCGCCGTTAAGATCTGTGGCATTACCCGCGTCGAGGACGCGCTCGTCGCGGCGAAAA
>DATMZQ010000374.1:0-2381 GCA_035573615.1 Burkholderiales bacterium
GACTCATCCGCAACTGAAAGTCATCGCCATGGCTGCCCATACCCCTGACTGGAACGGCGAGAACGCACTCAAGCCGCTCTCGTCCCGCTACGTGAAGATGGAGCAACTCGCGTGGCGCAAGACCGCATTCCCCGGAGTGGAAATCAAGCTGTTGCTTGAAGACAAGGAGACCGGCTTGACGACCAACCTTACGCGCATGGCGCCGGGTGCCGTTCTGCCGCTGCACGAGCACGTCGGGGTTGAACAGACCTACGTGCTGGAAGGCAGGCTGGTGGACAGCGAAGGCGAGGTTAAGGCCGGCGAATATGTCTGGCGTCCCGCCGGCAGCAGGCACGTCGCTTCAGCCCCCGAAGGCGCCTTGCTGCTGGGCATGTTTCTGCAGCCGAATCGGTTTCTTTGAAGCCGTGAATATCGTGAATACCGTGAATATCGTCAAGGTCGTAAATTCCGCGAACCGCGGTAAACAGAGGCAATCGTAAGGCAGTACACCATGCGTGATTCGAGCCGGCAGCAGTATCCCCGAAGAGCACGGCATTCACGACATTTATGGGCGCAGCCCGGTACCCCCGCAGGGGCACGATATTCACGGCCTTTGCGGCATTTACGCCTTTTCCCCGTCGTCCATCGACGACAACGGCATACCGTTAGCCCTTGACGCAGCCCCCGGTGCGCCGGATCATCATCAAGTGCAAACCGACAGGAGATGCGCGCTTATGCAGATCAAACCCATCATTGCCGCAGCGGGCGTGATTGCGCTTATGCTGCTTGGATACCCCGCCGTGGCAGCCGAAGCAGCCAGGCAATCCGGCACAGCAATCGAGCAGGATCCGGAAGCGAGACTGGGCGACCAGCACGCGATGAAAGCCGGCAGGCCGGGCACCAATGTCGCGGTCCACAATACGCGGCCGCGCAACGATCGTCACAAGGATGCCCGCAAATGCCTCAACGCCGGCAACAACGCCCAGATCTCCAGCTGCGCGCACAAATACCGCTGACCACCGCACTTTCGCCACCGCCAGAAATCACGTCAGGCCGCCTCGAAGCGGCGAATCTCCGACAGCGCATCATTCAGGCTCATCTCGCCAGCGGCGAGTAGCTTGCTGACCAGATGTTCGGTGAGCTGCTTGTGCCGGGCCAGCATCGCCTTGGTCTCGGCGTACAGCCGCTCACTCTGTACTTCCATGATGCCGCGCGTTTCTTCGTCCACCAATCCGGTCTTACTCTTGTCCGGAGAAAGTGCGCCGAAGTTCAGACGCGTTTTGCGGTACATGCCCATCTCTCCGACTGCGTGATGCAGGAGCTGCGTCACGCGCGTGATGTCGTTGTGCGCACCGTTAGTCGTGCCGTCCTCGCCAAAAAACAATTCCTCATTTGCCATGCCGCCCAGCAGCACGCGCACGTCGTGTTCGATGTCGGCCTTGGTCTTCAGCAGATTGATTCCCTGCTTGTGGAATACAAAGCCCAATGCGTTGTTGCGCGGGTTGGCCTTCAGTGAGATCTTGATGGTCTTCATGTCCGCGAGGATCTGGTCCCAGTTGTCGCCCGCCACCTTGCGTTCGTGTTCCAGGTCCACCAGGAAATGTCCCCACTCGTGCACGGCAATGATGCGACGGTCGCGCTCGCGCTCCTTGGTCGTGTTGGCGTTGACGTTGCCCACGAGCATGCGTTCGGCGGCCTGCATCAAGGTCGGCTCGCCAATCATGTCGCCCACCTGCACGGCGGTGATGCCGGCCTGATTGACGATCGTCTCGAGATCGGCCGGGCTGCGGCCTTCGGTCACTTCCACCAGATGGCGCAAATCGAGGTCGTGCAATACCTTGTCGGCACGCTGGCTGAGATAGTGATCGATGATGGCCAACCGCTCTTCGCGATTCGGCATGCGAAAATCCACTTTCATCTGAAACCGGCGCAACATGGCCGGGTCCATCTGCATGGTTTCGCTGTTGAAGTTGCTGGCCACGATCCAGATAATTTCGCCAGCCTGCTTGCTGCGTACGCCGTCAAGCACGGATAACAGCGTGTTTGCAGTATCGTCATCGAACTTGCGCCGGCCGCCGCGCTTCATGAACAGGTCCTGCGCTTCGTCGAGGAATACGATGCAGCGCCTGCGGCGCTTGGCCATCTCCATGATGCGGTTCAGCGTGTTCGAACCGCCCGCGACAAATCCGGTTTCCAGGTTGGCCGCGGAGTGGAACAGGATCGGCAGCCGCAGTTCCTTGGCGAGATAGCTGGCAAGTTTCGTTTTTCCAGTTCCGGCTGGGCCGCTGAACATCACGTTGAACGGCTTGTCGATGCCGTACTCGGCATAGGCCGCGCGGCGCTGATACTGATCCTTGATCTGCGCGACTTCGGCCTTGATGTCATCCATGCCGACCAGATCA
>DATMZQ010000375.1:0-2640 GCA_035573615.1 Burkholderiales bacterium
ATCACGGAGCAACTGATCAAGTCAGGGCACAAGGTCATTGGCGCAGTTCGCGATCCGGCATCACAAGCGCGCACTCCTGTTGGAGAGCAAACCGAGTATATCGCGGCAGATTTTTGCCGCGACCTGGATCCCACGGTCTGGGTGCCGCGTCTTAAAGGTGTTGACATTGTCATCAACGCCGTCGGGATTATTCGCGAGACGGGTGTGCAGACGTTTGCGGCGATTCATGCCTTGGGCCCCCAGGCGCTGTTTGCCGCCTGCCAACAGGCCGGCATTCGCCGCATCGTGCAGGTGTCAGCGCTGGGCGCTGATGAACGCGCGACCAGCGCGTTCCATGTGAGTAAACGCGGTGCCGACGAGTTCCTCCTGCGATTGCCGCTTTCGGCCGCCGTCGTTCAGCCTTCGCTCGTGTATGGAGAGGAAGGCGCAAGTTCGCGCCTGTTCCGGCGTTTGGCGAGCATGCCGGTAATCCTGCTGCCGGGTTACGGCGAACAGCGCATTCAGCCGATCCATGTGCACGACGCCGCGCTTGCCGTTACTGCGCTGGCGATATCGCCGTTCACGGGCCGCATGCCGCTGGTCGGGCCGCAGCCGATTTCGCTGCGCGAATATCTCGCGCAATTACGCACCGCCATGCGACTCGGCGTTCCGTATTTCGTCCCCGTCCCACCTGCAGTCCTTACCGGCGTTTCTGCGGTGGGTGCCTGGCGCTGGGGCGTGCCTGACGAAGCGATGCTGAGCATGCTGGAGCGCGGTAATACGGCGGATCCCGCGCCGCTCGCTGCGCTGCTCGGCCGCAGTCCGCGCGCAGTTCACCAGTTCATTCCAGCGCACGCAGCCGCCGCGGTCGGGCTTGCGGCACGTCTTTCCTGGCTCGCAGTGTTGCTGAGACTCAGCATTGCACTCGTATGGATCGTAAGCGGCGTGCTTTCCTTCGGCGTTTACCCCGTGCATGAAAGCTACGCATTGCTCGCGCAAGCCGGCATTGCAGGCGCATGGGCTGTGGCCGCGCTCTACGCCGGCGCGGCACTGGATCTGCTGCTAGGCATGGCAACACTAATGGTGTCGCATCGTCGCTGGCTGTGGGTGCTGCAGGCCAGTGCGATCATTGCCTACACAGCGATCATTACCCTCAGGCTGCCCGCGTTCTGGCTGCATCCGTTTGGTCCGGTGCTGAAGAACCTGCCCATGCTGATGGCGGTCTGGATCATGTACGAGCTGGACCGGCGTTGATGGACTACCAGGTCGTCAAGTGGCTTCATGTGCTGTCTTCGACGTTGCTGTTCGGCACCGGTCTGGGTTCGGCCTACTACATGTTTTTTGCGAGCCGCACGCGTGATCCCCGAGTCATTGCGGTGGTGGTACGCCATGTTGTCGTCGCTGACTGGCTGTTTACTGCAACCACCGTCGTGTTCCAGCCGCTGAGCGGCTTTTACCTTGCTTATTTGGCAGGCTTCCCGCTCCACAGCCGCTGGATCGTCTGGTCCATCGTGCTTTACCTGGTCGCGGGGGCGTGCTGGTTGCCTGTGGTCTGGATGCAGATACGCATGCGCGACATGGCGGTACGCGCGACACAGCAGGAACAGGCTCTGCCGGCCCAATATGAACGTTATCTGAAGCGCTGGGTGTTGCTTGGCATTCCGGCTTTTACGGCCCTGGTCGTGGTGTTCTATTTGATGGTTGCTAAACCGGTCTAGCGGTGCGGTGACGGCCGCGCGTGTCGCTTTCCTGCCTTGCCCGGTCGGCGATATCCGCATACTTTTGCGCCAATCGGTTCAATTGCTCATCGTCCAGGTTCTCCAGCCCGATCATCGCGTTCTGCGCGCCTTCCAACGCACGAATCAGTTCGTCGAGCTTGATTTGCAGGGCCGTACTGTCCCGGTTCAACGTGTTTTGAATCAGGAACACCATCAGCAGCGTGATGATGGAACTGCAAGTGTTCATCATCAGCTGCCAGGTATCGCTGAAGTGGAACACCGGGCCGGTGATCACCCATGTGAATACCAGCGCCACGGCAATACAGAATGCGGCGCCGCCGCCGCTCGCCTGCGACACCCACTTGGCAAATCTGGAGTATCCCGAAAATCCCGCCATCTCACTGTGCCGATTGGTGGACTGCAATTCCGACCGCCGGCTCATGTGTTGGTTCGGCGCGCGGTTGGCGGTGTTGCGTAAACGCCACGCGCGACCGGTCGTGCTTATGTGCAATACCGCACAAAACTGTGCGCTACCGCACAGTTCCGAGTCGGCATGCGTAGGACACTGTAGTCGTTCGATGCCGCAAGCGCTGGTGTGAGCGGCAAACTAGCCCAAGCAGGCGCAATGCGATGGCTCGGATCAAGATAATTCGGTGGCAACGCGCGGAGGGTTTACCTGACAGCGATGTAGGAAAACTCCTACGTCGACCAAAAAAATTTCTGACTTCGCGCCCTTGTTCGGCTGAAAGAAACACGTTACTGTTTTTGAAATTACAAAAAGCTGAACAAGTGCATGACATCACACACCGCACCTTGCGAAGTTCGGCACTTTCCAAAGTCATGACCGCTCCCGTCACTCGCAGCATGCGTTTGGCGAAGCGGACGTTGCGTCCGTACGCAATCGAGAACGCCATCGGAGAGCTTGAGAGATGAGAAACGCCCA
>DATMZQ010000376.1:0-6812 GCA_035573615.1 Burkholderiales bacterium
GTAAGCGATCCGGCGTTTACGACATTCACGTGTCGTTGCGATATTCACGATATTTACGGCAGTCACGGCAGTTATGGGCGAGAGCCTGGTTATGGACTCGCCCCGGTATCCCTTTGGGGAATCCGGGCGATAACCGGACCCGATATTCACGATATTCACGATATTCACGATATTCACGGCATTCACGATATTCACGGCATTCACGACATTCACGGCATTCACGACAGTCACGATATTCACGACATTCACGGCATTTCAAATGATTCCTGAACTGGGGCATTTCTCGCTGATCGTCGCGCTCTGCATCGCGCTCACGCAGGCGGCACTTCCGCTGCTCGGCGCCGCCCGCGGCAACACAGTCTGGATGAGCATTGCGCGGCCGGCGGCGCAGGGCCAATTCGTGTTCGTCGCGTTTGCGTTCGGCTGCCTGGCATATGCGTTCGTCAGCAATGATTTCTCAGTTCTGAATGTTGCTACGAATTCCAATTCCAGCCTGCCGTGGTTTTACCGTTTTGCCGCGACGTGGGGCAGCCACGAAGGATCATTGCTGCTGTGGGTACTCATGCTTTCCGTCTGGATGGTTGCTGTCAGCGCCTTCAGCCGGCATCTTCCGTCGGAAATGGTTGCGCGCATTCTGGGTGTGATGGCTCTGATCAGCATCGGATTCCTGCTGTTCATGCTGTTCACATCGAATCCATTCCAGCGTTTATTGCCAGCAGCTGCCGACGGCAACGATCTGAACCCGCTGTTGCAGGACCCGGGCATGGTGATTCATCCGCCGATGCTGTACATGGGATACGTCGGATTTTCGGTGGCATTCGCCTTTGCGATCGCGGCGTTGCTCGGCGGCAAGCTTGATGCGACGTGGGCGCGTTGGTCGCGTCCATGGACAACCATGGCGTGGATCTTTCTGACAGTGGGTATCGCGCTCGGCAGCGCCTGGGCCTACTACGAGCTCGGGTGGGGTGGCTGGTGGTTATGGGATCCGGTTGAAAATGCATCCTTCATGCCCTGGCTGGTGGGCACGGCGCTGATGCACTCGTTGGCGGTGACCGAAAAGCGGGGCGGTTTCAGGGTGTGGACCGTGCTGCTGGCCATCATTGCATTCTCACTATCGCTGATGGGAACCTTCCTGGTTCGCTCTGGCGTGCTGACTTCGGTGCACGCGTTCGCAACCGATCCGACGCGCGGCATATTCATTCTGATATTTTTGGTCATCGTTATCGGCGGCTCGCTGGCGCTGTTCGCGTGGCGGGCACCGAAAGTGGGACTGGGCGGGAGTTTCGAGTTCGTGTCGCGCGAATCGGCTTTGCTCGCCAACAATGTGCTGCTGCTGGTCGCCGCGGCATCCGTCATGTTGGGAACGTTGTATCCGCTTTTCCTGGACGCGCTCGGACTGGGAAAATTGTCTGTCGGACCCCCTTATTTCGAGTCGGTATTCGTGCCGCTGATGGTTCCGGCTGTTTTTTTGATGGGTATCGGCCCGATTGCAAAATGGAAGCAGGCGGCTTTGCCGGAATTGGCCACGCGCCTGAAATGGGCGTTCATCATTGCGCTGGTTACCGCGCTGCTGTTGCCATTTACGTTGGGCAAATGGACGCCGATGATCGCTTTCGGCCTGCTGCTCGCCTTGTGGGTGATACTGGCGACTTTGCTAAACCTCAAGCAACGGGTTGCGCAGTTGCGCCGCACCAGCGGGCTCGGGGCCTTAACGCAGCTGCGGGCGATTCCACTTGGCTATTACGGCATGTTGGTGGCCCACCTCGGTGTCGCGGTCTTCATCATCGGCGTCACGTTGGTAAAAGGCTACGAGACCGAAAAAGATGTGCGCATGCAAGTTGGTGATACCGTGGAGGTCGGCGGCTACACTTTCCGGTTGGACGGGCTGGCGGAAGTGCAAGGTCCGAATTATGAGGCGACGCGCGGTTCGGTGGCCGTGCTGAAGAACGGTAGGACGCTGCGCACCCTGTATCCTGAAAAGCGCTTCTATCGGGTTCAGCAGATGCCGATGACTGAAGCTGCCATCGATACCGGCGTAGCGCGCGATCTGTATGTTTCCCTTGGTGAGCCGGTCGAAGGCGGGGCGTGGGTCGTGCGCGTGTATCACAAGCCGTTCGTGGATTGGATCTGGGGCGGTGCCTTTATCATGGCGCTTGGCGGCATTCTCGCTATCAGTGACCGGCGTTACCGCCTCGCGCGCAGCGCAGGGCGTGATGCCGCCGCAAGCGCGAAAATCGTAACCGCGTGATCAGCGCACCTGTTGTGATCAGCCTGAAAGCTACGGGTCAAATCTTTCCTGCCTTGCCGCCGCGGCATTTGTATCGACAGGACCATTACTCTCTTCCATGAAACGTTTTCTGCCGCTGCTCATCTTCCTGGTGCTCGTCCTGTTTCTTGCGGTAGGCTTAAGCTTGAATCCACGGGAAGTGCCTTCCCCGCTGATTGGCAAGGCAGCGCCTGCCTTCCGCCTGCCGCTGTTGCAGGACCCCGGCCGCAGCTTTGGCACGGAAGATCTCAAGGGCAAAGTTTGGATACTCAATGTCTGGGCGTCCTGGTGCACGGCCTGTCTGGAGGAGCATCCGATTCTGGTAGAGTTTTCGAAAGCCAATGTGCTGCCCATCTATGGCCTCAACTACAAAGATAAACACGAAGATGCATTGAAGTGGCTAAGTGAACACGGCAACCCGTATGCCATGTCCATAGAAGACGGCGACGGGCGTGTTGGCATTGACTACGGCGTATATGGCGTGCCGGAAACCTATCTCATCGACGGCAATGGCGTGATTCGCTATAAGCGCGTCGGTCCGGTCACCCCAGAAATACTCCAGAACAAAATCCTGCCTATGGCGAAGCAATTCCGCGGATGAAAATCGCTGGCGCGTTGCTGTTGCTGATGCTGTATGGAATTGGTCTGGCCCGCGAAGCACCCAGCGCAGCCGATGATCCCGCGCTGGAAAACCGCGTGATGAAGTTGACGTCCGATCTGCGGTGCCTGGTTTGCCAAAACCAGTCCCTGGCCGATTCGCATGCCGATCTCGCCATCGATCTGAAAAACCAGGTGCGCAGTCAGATGCGGGCCGGCAAGAGCGACGCCGAAATTCGCAATTACATGGTGGCGCGTTACGGGGATTTCGTACTCTACGACCCGCCATTTAAGGCGAGCACGCTATTGCTGTGGGCGGGGCCCTTCGCGCTGCTGGTTTTGGGCCTGTTTGTGCTTGCGGTCTACTTGCGCCGGCGCCGCAGGCTGGTCGAGACGGAATTGACGCCGAGCGAGCACGCGCGCGCGCAAGCCCTGCTGCATGGCGAGTCCGAAAAATCGCAATGATTGCATTCGCTGTCACCGCGTTTTTCCTGTTGATTGCCGCGCTGCTCATTGTGCTATGGCCTCTGCTGAGGCGCTCGACGTCGCCTGTTCTGACACCGGAACGTTCCAATCTCGACATTCACCGCATTCAGCTTGCCGAGCTCAAAAATGACCTTGAAGCGGGCACATTGGCGTCGGATCGTTACCAGCAAGCCATGACTGAACTGGAGCGCCGCGTGCTGGAGGACAGTGGCGCCAAGGCGATTACACCGCGATCCTTGTCCTCGGGCAAAACCGTGCCGATGATCGTCGGCCTGTTTATTCCCGTAACCGCCATTGCGTTGTACCTGTATCTCGGTAATCTGCAAGGCATCGGCGCGCCACGGCATCCTGCCGCGGATCTGTCCTCGGTTACCGCAGAACAATTTCAGGACATGACGGCCAAACTGGCGGCGCGGCTGCAACAGAACCCGAATGATGCAGAAGGTTGGAAAATGCTTGGACGCGCTTACCGGGCCATGGAGCGCTATGCCGAGGCCAGCCAAGCGTACAAACGGGCAGTCGCGCTGGCGCCGGAAAATGCCGATCTGCTGGCTGACTATGCGGAGTCTCTGGCGTTGCAGGCCGGACGATCGTTGGCGGGTGAGCCGACGCGATTGCTGGATCGCGCGCTGAAGCTCGACCCTGCCAACGCAAAAGTGCTGACTTTGTCGGGCAGCGCGGCGTTCGAGCGCAACGACTACAAAACTGCCATCCAGCGCTGGGAGGCGGTTCTGAAACAACCGGGTCTGGGAGGTGAATTGACGCAGGCGCTACAGAAAGGGATCGAGGAATCGAAGCAACGCATGTCGGGCAAGCCGGTCACGGCCGAGACGGCTGGGAAAGAGCGTGTCACCGGTGTGGTGCGACTCGATGGCGCGCTGAATGGTAAAGTGCAGCCAGACGATACTGTATTCGTTTTTGCGCGTGCCGCATCGGGGCCGCGCATGCCGCTGGCGATCGTCAAGATCAAAGTGGCAGACCTGCCCTATAAATTTTCTTTTGACGACTCCTCAGCAATGACCCAAGCCATGAAATTATCCCGCTTCAACGACGTAGTGATCGGCGCGCGCATCTCGAAGTCGGGCAGTGCGACGCCTTCCGCGGGTGATCTGGAAGGAACGAGCGGCAAGGTCAAAGCCGGCAGTGACGGGATTCAAGTGCTGATCGATCGTCCGGTCGCCGGATCATGACGCGCCGTCTTCTACTGGCCTGCCTGTTGTTCATGGGGGGAACCTTTGCGACGCTGGCCGAGGCGCCGAGCAAGATCAGGCTCAAGCCAGAGGTGGAGAAATTCATAACCCAGATGGTGCAGCAGCACGAATTCAACAAGTCGTATTTGCAACAGCTATTTGCGCAACTGAAAAGTAACGACGGCGTGGTGAAGGCGATCAATGCGCCGGCTACCGCCAAACCCTGGTACGAATTCAAAGGCATTTTCATCACGCCAACCCGTACCACCGCCGGTGTGGCCTTCTGGAATGACAATGTTGAGCAATTGAAACGCGCGCGCGATATCTATGGCGTGCCGGAAGAAATTATTGTTGCGATCGTTGGCGTGGAAACCATCTATGGCAAGCGCACGGGTTCGTTCAAGGTTATCGACGCGCTGTACACGCTGGGTTTCGAAATGCCGGAACGCGCGACCTACTTCCGCAGCGAGATGGAACAGTTTCTGCTCCTTACGCGGGAGAACGGGCTGGATCCATTAGCGGTGAAAGGATCATTTGCCGGCGCCATCGGCATGCCGCAGTTCATGCCAACCAGTTATCGGCGTTTTGCAGTCGACTTCGACAGCGACGGCAAGATCGACTTATGGAACAGCGTTCCCGATGTCATTGGCAGCGTCGCAAATTACCTGCATTTCTTCGGTTGGACCGCAGGACAGCCGGTAGCGGTGCCGGCGCGGCTCAGCGGCAATGACTACGCGGGTATTGTTGAAAAGGGATTCAAACCGCATCTGACGCTTGCGCAGATGCTGCCGAAAGGCGTGGAGGCAACGGAGGACGTGTCCGGCGAATTGATCGCCGGACTATTTGGCCTGGAACTCGAGCAAGGGCAGGAATACTGGCTGGCATTCAGTAATTTCTATGCGATCACGCGGTACAACCGCAGTAAAAATTATGCGATGGCGGTCCATCTGCTGGCGCAGGCAATCGCGCGCGAGCGCGAATTGCAGAATGCGCCGCCGGTGTCGGCGGCGAAATCCTGAGCGTCTTTCATCGGGAGGCGATGATTGCTGCCCAAAAGCGAATATTCCACCCTGGATCATTTGCTGACGGCAGTCCGTCAATGCCGCGCGTGCGCGGACCAGTTGCCTTTCGGGCCACGCCCGGTGTTGCGCGCCGCCCCATCCGCGCGCATGCTGATCGTGGGGCAAGCGCCTGGCCTGCGCGTGCATCGCAGCGGAATTCCGTGGGATGACGCCAGTGGTAAAACGCTGCGGACGTGGATCGGTATTGGGCAAGAACAGTTTTACGATGAATCCAGAATCGCCATCATCCCCATTGGCTATTGCTATCCGGGAAGGGGTAAGGGCGGTGATTTGCCGCCGCGCAGGGAATGCGCACAGTTGTGGCTGACCCAATTGCTGGCGAAGCTTCCACATATTGAGTTGACGCTGCTGATTGGCTTGCATGCGCAGCGGCGCTTCCTTGCAAAGCGACGCAAGGCAACGCTAACGCAGACGGTTCGGGCCTGGCGCGAATATCAGCCCGCTTACTTGCCGTTGCCACACCCTTCAGCCCGCAACACCCCGTGGTTTCAACGCAACCCGTGGTTCAAAGCCGAACTGCTGCCGGCATTGCGCAAGCGGTGGAATCAGAATTGCGGTGACTTAACTTGACGGCGGCCCGTACATTCAGTCCGCGATTTTCTTCAGTCGATAAATCAGTTCAAGTGCTTCCTTGGGTGATAGCGCATCGGGATCCATTTGCTTTAGCGCTTCGAGTGCCGGGTGCGGCGGCGATTCCTTTGGTGCCGGCACGCTAAATAAATCGCCCTGCGGGGCGCGGCTGGCGGCTTCTTCGTCGAGTCGCGCCAGTTGCGTTCTGGCCGCACGCACAACCGCAGCAGGGAGGCCAGCTAGCTGAGCGACCTGGATGCCGTAACTTTGAGAAGCCGGGCCTTCCGCAACGGCATGCAGGAAAACAATGGTGTCTTTGTGCTCTACTGCGTCCAGATGCACGTTGGCCACCTCACGGTATTCATCGGCCAGGCGCGTCAGCTCAAAGTAATGGGTAGCAAACAGCGTGTAACTGCGGGTAGCTTGCACCAGATGCCGGGCAATGGCCATTGCCAGGGCCATGCCGTCGAACGTCGAGGTCCCTCGGCCCACTTCGTCCATCAGCACCAACGACAGATTGGTCGCATTGTGCAGAATGTTTGCGGCCTCCGTCATTTCCACCATGAATGTCGAGCGTCCGCCCGCCAGATCATCGGAAGCGCCGATGCGCGTGAAGATCTG
>DATMZQ010000377.1:0-3183 GCA_035573615.1 Burkholderiales bacterium
TGCAGTTGCGCAGCGCGCTGACGCTGATCGATGACGACGTCGCGCGCCTGTCGGATGCGTTAGCCCATCTCGCGCTTCAACACGGCAAGACTTCGATGCCTGGACGCACCTGGCTCCAGCACGCGGTACCGATTACCTTCGGGCTGAAAATCGCGGGCGCGTTGAGCGCGGTGGAACGACATCGAATGCGGCTGCGTGAGCTGCGCGCCCGCGTTCTGGTGATCCAGTTCGGAGGCGCCGCCGGAACGCTGGCTTCCCTCGGTGCGCGGGGGGTCGAGGTTTGCAATGCACTGGCCACCGAACTGAAGCTGGCGAATCCGGACATGCCGTGGCATGCGCATCGTGATCGTGTCGCGGAAGTCGCGACGGCCCTCGGCTTGCTGACGGGCACGCTCGGCAAGATTGCGAAGGACATTTCGTTGCTCATGCAGACCGAGACCGCCGAAGTCACGGCGCCTGACACGCCAGGCAAGGGCGGTTCTTCGAGCATGCCGCAGAAGCGCAATCCGGTCGATGCCGCGAGCGTGCTGAGCGCGGCCATCAGAGTGCCGGCGCTGGTATCGGTGATGTTGTCAGCCATGGTGCAGGAACACGAACGTGGTCTGGGAAACTGGCACGCGGAATGGGAGACACTGCCCGAAATCTGCATGCTTTGTTCCGGTGCGTTGGCGCATGTGATCCAGGTGATTGAAGGGCTGCAGGTCAACGCGCAACGCATGCGTCAGAACCTGCATGAAACCGGCGGCTTGATCATGGCCGAAGCAGCATCCGCCGCCCTGGCACGGAAGATCGGCCGTGCAGCCGCACACGACCTCATTGAGGCGGCATCGCGACGTGCGCTCGAACAGAAAGCCTCTTTACTCGAAGTGCTGATGGACGACGCGGAAGTGCGCCAGCATTTTTCCGCAGGCGAACTGGAACGCTTGCTCGATGCTTCCGGCTATCTGGGCGCAGCCGAAGCATTCGTCGGCCGGGTGCTGGCCGCACGTTCCGGAGAGCACAAATAACTAATGGACGCACGGGAGAGTGCTGACAAATCGTAACCTCGGCCATCAGTCCATAACAAGAAAGACATCGCATGAAAATCGCAAACATCGCGGACCTGCGTGAGTTGGCGTGGCGCCGTCTGCCGCGCGTGCTGTTCGACTATATCGACGGCGGAGCGCAGGACGAAGTCACGCTGCGTGCCAACCAGGAAGATTTCGGACGCATCACGCTTGTGCAGCGCGTGCTGCGGGACGTATCGAAGCGCGATCATTCGGTCACCGTACTCGGCCAGAAGTACGATTTGCCGCTGATACTTTCTCCCACCGGGATGACCGGGCTGTTCTGGCCCAACGGCGCATTGGAGGCAGCGCGCGCGGCAAGCGCTGCCGGTGCGGGATTCTGTTTGAGTTCGATGTCCACCTCCACTGTCGAAGACATTGCCAAGGTGGTCAAGATGCCAAGCTGGTTCCAGCTCTATGTCATGCGCGATCGAGGCATGTCACGCGAGTTGATCGAGCGCGCCAAGGCCGCTGGCTGTTCGGCTCTGGTGTTGACGGTAGATCTGGCGTTGCAAGGCCAGCGCGATCGCGACGTGCATAATGGCCTGACGATTCCGCCCACGCTGCGTATCTCAAACCTGCTGAATTTCACAAAGCGTCCGGGCTGGGTGTGGCGCTATCTGATGGGCCCGAAAGTTCTGCCGGCGAGCCTGGTCAAGCCCGGACAGAACACGCTGTTCACCATCGCCGGGTATGTCAACTCGCAGTTCGATCAGTCGGTGACGTGGGAGGACATCGAATGGGCGAAATCCATCTGGGGCGGGCCGCTCGCTATCAAAGGCATACTGGATCCCTCCGATGCAAAGCTTGCTGTCGAGCACGGCGTCGACGCTGTCATCGTATCGAACCATGGTGGAAGACAGCTGGACAGCGTGCGCTCCGCGATTTCGGCACTGCCGGACGTGGTGGATGCCGTGGCGGGCCGCGCAGAAGTGTTGCTGGATGGCGGCGTGCGCCGCGGTACCGATGTACTAAAGGCCATCGCGCTGGGTGCGAAAGCCTGTATGATCGGCAGGCCTTATATGTATGGACTCGCTGCCAAAGGCCGGCCGGGGGTGACCCAGGCGTTGGAACTGCTGCGCAACGAAATTGATCTGGCGCTGGCCTTGACTGGCAACACCTCGTTGTCGAGCCTCGACGCATCTTCGATTCTCCAAGCACGAAACGCAATGTAGTCGCCAGTGCCGTGAAATTAACGAACATCGGCTCGCTCAGACAGCCTCTTCTTGATACGGAAGACCAGCCACACTAATGCGATTGGCAAGCCGACTGCCCCGGGTTGCTTGATGACAACGACGACTGGCCAAAGAGCTATTCTGGTCGCGGCGCGCAACGAATCGCGATCGCGTATGTAGGCCGCGACAGGAGGAGAAAAGCGGTAATACAACTGGACGAATTCGCGTCCGGCGCCGCTCCTGATCAGATAGTCGTCACGGAAGCGGCGCAATGTCATCACTTCTTCGGCCATAGCAGTGCCGTATGCGGCCGTCGCGATAAAGCAGTCGCTGCTACCACCACTGCTCCCGCCGCCGCTGCTATTTCCCCCGCTGCCCGGTTGCACCACCGAAGTAAAGATTACCGTGCAGGTCCGGCTGACATTCAGCGTAACGTTGCCATTCACACAATCCGCGCTCCATCCCGAGAACTCTGAATTGGTCCCCGCGACTGCCGCTAACTGCACCGCAGTATTCGCCGCAAATCGGGCCTGACAAGAAGCGCCGCATAGGATACCCGCTGGCAAGGAAGTAACTGTGCCGAAGCCGGTGCCGGCCTTCGCAATGGTCAATGTCCTCGTGCTGCCGATCTCAGTGACAAAGTTGCTGCCTTGATTGGCGACATACGCGCGTTGACCGTCCGGACTGATGGCAATGCTCACAGGTTGGCTGTCGACGGTTATCGGGTTGCCGAGAATCGTATCGCTTGCCACATCGATTACGCTTACCGAACCGCTGTCTTTGTTCGTGACATATACCCGGGTATTGTCCGGGCTTGCCGCCAGCCCGACGGGGCCACGTTCCGTTGCGACCGTCGTTATAGGCTGGTTCGAATTCGCATCGACTACGCTCACTGAGTTCGCAAAATTATTGGACACGTAGAGTTTTTTGCCGTCCGGGGTCAATGTGATACCGAGCGGCTG
>DATMZQ010000378.1:0-4942 GCA_035573615.1 Burkholderiales bacterium
CTGTTCGATGCCAGCGCGATGTTCGCCGGACAGTGCGAGCGACAGATCGATATCGCCAATCTCAGCAGCGAAGGTGTCGTTAACGGGGAAAACTACCATGGTCGTCCGCCATTGCCGAAAGCCTTCACGCTATAGCGGTAACCGATATCTTGTCAATTGCGCACTGCGCCGGCCGTCCTGTGGCGAACTGGCAGTGCGCCCTCAAACCATTGGAAGTCAGTAGAGCCTTCTGCGCACGGAAGGGATGCTCATGAGCACGGCAGCCGCCAAGGCTAGCGCGACGGCGCCTGCGGCGACGGGCCGCTCGCGCGTGACGCTCTGCACACTGGTGCCTGCTTGACGTAACCGCTTGCTTGCGCTGTCTGCAATATCGCTTGCTCGCTCCATTGCATCGGACGTTGCACCAACAACTTTGTCCTTCGCGGCACCGGCAGTTTTGGCGAGCGTTTTCTTGGTGTCCTGCATCGTCTCCCGGGCGACATCCATCGCCTGGGACAGGCGGGCAGCGGAAGTTTGATCTTCCGATGTTCGGTTTTTGAAGCGGCGTCCCGCCAAATAAAGACCGGCGAGGCTGGCGCCGGCGATGGCTGCGGGCTTCGGATAGCGCCGGCCAAGATGCATCATTTTCCCGGCATATTTGCCAACATACCGGCTTGCCTGGAGCCCGGACAGGGAATTTATTCCGTCGCGAATGAGTTCGCGTGGTGTAAGACGAAACTCGAGCTCGGTCAGCGTTGCATCCATCCGATCGCGGGTGCGGTCTATCTCAGCTTCTATTTCTTCGGGCGTTCTCATTTTTGGATCCTTATCTGATGTGCTCTTTGACGACCTCGGCATTACGTTGTACCGAGCGGACGGTCCGGGATGGAGTCAGATTGCCACCCTTCAACTTGTTCCGACCGGCGGATAGCAGCATCCAGCCAATGAACAGAACAACGACGCCCACCAGCAACGGTGCCAGCCACTGGGCTTGCTCGTCGGGCAGCACCTTTGCAATCAAACCTACGGCGGCAAACAAAATCAAAAGAAAGCCCCCAAACAATACGGCGCCGGCTAATGCAAGGGAGCCGATGCCGCTCCCTAGCTCGGACATTTTTTCCGAAACTTCTGACTTCGCCAGTTCTGCCTCGTCCCGTAGCAGCGTAGCCGACTCGCGCCACAAATCTGAAATGAGCCCGACCAATGGGCGCCTGTGGTACTCCCGGGTTGTTGACCCCAAACTTTCCATCGCTCGCTCCTTCGCAATTCGGTCACGTCTCCAATGATGCCGTGCGGCGCGCGCAGCACGGGATACCAGTCCGAGGCAATATGCGTGCCGAATTTTATACGCTGCTCGCGGGCGCCAGTCGTGGCGTTTTGACGCGCGAAATGCCGGTCAGCCAATGGCTTATTGCATTATCGGCACGCAAAAGTGCCCGATGTCTATGGTGCTTCACGGCACTTGGGCCGCCCGGATGGCAGACTTTGGCAGCGGCTCGTGTAATTTTTGCCGCCGACTGGCTGAACCGCACACACGACAGTGCTCTATTGCAAGCCCGATGTATAAAGACTGGTCTTTAAAGCCGGCGGCATGCGTAGGCTCGGACGATGAGCTCTTCCTGTCCGAACGCATGGTCCAGGCTCTGCCGGTAGCCGGCTGCACTGCGCGGATGACACCAGGTGAGCGCGTGCGTGGTGCAGAAACCGGACAGAAACAAGCGGCGCTTGCGCTGCCAGGCTTGGGCTAGACTCTTCATATGGCACGCGCAAGCGACAAGCCGCGCAAACATTTCAGCATGATCCGCGGCATGCACCTCGCCGATCTCTTTACGCTCGCCAATGCTGCCTGTGGCGTGGCTGGAGTGTTCCTGGCGATGGCCTATGTCGGCAGTCACTCGCTGGCGCATTTTTTTGCCGCGGCATGTCTCACGCCGCTAGCATTCGGCTTCGATGTTATCGATGGCCGCATTGCACGCTGGCGGCATACGCATTCTGCGCTGGGGCGCGAACTGGATTCGCTGGCGGATGTGATTTCATTTGGCGTTGCCCCGGCTGCGCTCGGTTACGCGGCGGGACTCCAGGGTGCATGGGACTGGGCGGCGCTGGTCTACTTCGTATGCTGCGGAGTAAGCCGACTGGCGCGCTATAACGTGACCGCGGAACAACTTTCGGGAACCGCTGGCAAAGTCGCCTACTTCGAAGGGACTCCCATTCCTACCAGCATTGTCTTGACTGGCGTGTTGGCGCTGGCCGCCTGGAATGATCGCCTTGGGCAAAACATTTTGTGGGGCGTCTGGTCGCTTGGAGGAGCGGAACTGCATCCGCTGTCCTTGTTGTTTGTCGTATCGGGAACGCTGATGATCAGCAAGACCTTGCATATTCCGAAACTCTGACGATGCGCGTCCCGACGCCCTGAAAACTCGGATTTCCGGTAATTCATACCGGCCTTTGTAAAGTTGCATGAGACAAAGCGCCGCCAGTGTGCCGCTGACGCCGATCTCCCGCGCGCAGCCGCAGCGCTGTTCTGGCAACGTTCTTGCTGACCGCTGTGCAAACACCGCGCAATGTCATTCGGCGCATATCAGAGGAGAACGTCATGCAGCAACGGACAAATGTCGGCACTGAAGCAAGAAAGCCTATCCCACCTTCCAACGAGGGTGGCTGGAAAGAACCCCAACCTCCTTTCCCGGAGCAGCATCAGGACAGTCCGGGACTGGAGTCGAAGCTCGAGCCACTGCCGCGCTATCAGGCGGAAGACTACCGGGCGGCCGGGAAGCTGAAAGGAAAAGTCGCACTCATTACCGGTGGTGATTCCGGAATCGGTCGGGCAGTGGCGGTGTTGTTCGCGCGCGAGGGCGCGACGGTTGCCATCAATTATCTTCCCCAGGAAGAAACAGACGCGCAGACCACCCGGTCTGCAGTCGAGGCGTACGGGGGCGAATGCATGCTAGTCGCAGGCGATCTTACACAGAAAGAATTCTGTGTGCGGCTCGTGGAGGAAACGGTCCGGCGGTTTGGCAAGATCGACATTCTGGTGTCGAACGCTGCACACCAGCAGCGCAAGGATGATCTTGCGCAATTGACGGACGACGAACTTGAGACGACGTTCACTACGAACATCTATGCGTATATCCGGCTGGCGCGCGCAGCGCTGGCCCATATGAAGCCCGGTGGCGTCATCATTGCGACGAGCTCAGAGACGGGACTGCTGGGGTCCGAGAAACTCCCCGACTATTCTGCGACCAAGGGCGCGATCAACGCGTTCACCAAGGCCCTTGCACAAGCGCTGATTCAGCGGCAGATTCGCGTCAACGCCGTTGCACCGGGCCCGGTATGGACGCCTCTTAATCCCTCGGATGCCGGCCTGGCTGCGCAGAATGTCGCAAAATTTGGCCAGAAAAATCCGATGGGCCGGCCCGCGCAGCCCGAGGAACTGGCACCGGCATATGTCTTCCTGGCTTCCAATGCGGATTCTTCCTACATCACGGGAACGGTATTGCAAGTGATGGGGGGTGAAACGACGGGTGGATGATGGGCAGCGTTCACCGCTCGAGCGTTCGACGCGTGCGATGCAAGGCCAGATGGTGGTGCCCATGAAAGTAAAACGCCCCGTCGCTTGCGCGATTGGGGGCGTTTTTTTGCCAGGCGTTGCCGGCCTAACTGCTTGCCAGACTCCTGAACGTTGCGGTAGATCCAGTTCCAGAGTACTGCCGGCCGGTGCTGCCTTGTAGGTCTCTCACGGGATCACCTCCTTTCAAAGTTGCGAGGCGCTAGTTTAGCAAAACAAGCCGGGATCACAAGCAACGCAGTCAAGAAAACCGATCGGGATTGGTTCCGTAAAAACCGCGCTCACCATGAGGCGATATGCGCGGGCGCGGAACTTCATGGCAGATCATTCGCTCTTCCTCTATGGCTTCTTCCTTGGTTTCGACCAACGGTCGAAGCATCGGTTAACGGTTAGTAGAGTTCAATTCATCACCGGGAGAAATCATGATCGTCAAGAGGGCGTGGGCAGTCTGGAAAGGCGGCATCAAGGACGGTGGCGGCACCATCTCCACGGAAACGGGCGTGCTGAAAGAAGCGCCTTACGGTTTCAAATCGCGTTTCGAAAACGGCAAAGGCACCAATCCGGAGGAACTCATCGGCGCGGCGCATGCCGGGTGCTTTTCCATGGCGTTGTCGCTGATGCTCGGCACAGCGGGCATGACGCCAGAGAAAATTGAGACGCAGGCTGAAGTCTCACTCGATAAGGCCGGCGAGGGCTTCGAAATTACCGCAAGTCATCTAACTGTCAGGGCAAAGATTCCGGGTGCCAATCCAGCGCAATTTCAGGAGATCGCGAACAAAGCCAAGGCTGGCTGCCCGGTATCGAAAGTGCTGAAGGCAAAAATCACCATGGATGCCAGACTGGAAACCTGACTGGTTCAGACTATTCGTAGCGTCCGCTCAGGCTGGCAATGAGCGCCAGGAGTTCGCCGGGCTCGAACGGTTTCGGCAGATGCGTCTGGTAGCCTGCCTGAATTGAGCGCACACGGTCTTCCGCCCGTGCAAAGGCGGTCAGCGCCACGGCCGGGATATTGATGCCGCGATGGCGAATCGAGCGCATGAAGCTATAGCCGTCCTTTTTTGGCATTCCGATGTCACTGACGATCACATCGGGTCTGAACCTCTCCATGAGCTCGAGCGCTTCGTCGGCCGACCCGGCAAGCATGGGTTCAGCTTCGCAGGCGTCGAGGAACCGCTTGATCATCTCGCGCGCATCCGGTTCGTCATCGACGACGAGCACCTTCACGCCGCGCAGCTTGCGAGGCGGTACGTCGGATCTGGTTCTCGCAGCAATCGCCGGCACAGCGCCCTGACCCGATCCCAGGGGCGCGCCCACGGGAAGCTTTACCGTGAAAGTCGCACCCTGACCTTCGCCACTGCTGGTTGCCGCAACCGTGCCGCCGTGCATTTCCGTGAG
>DATMZQ010000379.1:0-3929 GCA_035573615.1 Burkholderiales bacterium
TGTCGCTGGAGGGCCTGCGTGATTTTTCAGTTATCGCTACTGCGCCACAACGCCGTCTGGCCATCAAGACTTTCGTATCGCCGATCAGTGATGGCCTAATCCGGGAGGCGGTGTTGCGGGAGCTGAAACGTGGCGGCCAAGTGTACTTCCTGCACAACGATATCGATTCCATCCGCCGCATGGAAGAACGCCTTGCGACGTTGGTGCCGGAAGCCCGGATCCGTATTGCCCACGGGCAGATGCCAGAGCGTGAACTGGAACACGTCATGCGCGACTTCTATCAGGCCCGCTTCAACGTGTTGCTATGTACAACCATCATCGAAACCGGCATCGACATTCCGACCGCCAATACGATCATCATGAATCGCGCAGACAAATTCGGCCTGGCGCAGCTGCATCAGCTTCGAGGACGCGTCGGACGGTCCCACCATCAGGCTTACGCCTATTTACTGACGCCGGACGAAGATGCAGTCGGCGCACAGGCGAGGAAGCGGCTCGAGGCCATACAAATGATGGAGGAGCTCGGCTCGGGATTCTATCTGGCGATGCACGATCTGGAAATTCGCGGCGCAGGAGAAGTGCTGGGCGAATCCCAAAGCGGCGAAATGCAGGAAGTAGGATTCGCGCTCTACGCGGAAATGCTCAATGCGGCCGTCAAGTCGCTTAAGGCTGGCAAGGAGCCGGAACTGTCAGCCAATTTCAATCTTGGCACCGAGATTAATCTGCATACGCCGGCGTTGCTTCCCGAGACCTACTGTGCCGATATTCACGAGCGCCTGGTGTTGTATAAGCGCCTTGCCAATTGCGAAACGCTGGAAGAGCTGGAGGCCATGCAGGAAGAACTGGTAGACCGCTTCGGCCTTCCGCCAGAGCCGGCAAAATGCTTGCTGGAAACGCACCGTCTTCGTATCGGATCCAAGGCTTTGGGTGTCACCCGCATAGATGCCGGTCCGGAAGCGCTCATCCTGCAATTTGTCCCAAATCCACCGGTTGATTCATCGAAAATCATCCGCTTGGTGCAATCGCGCAAGAACTTCAAGCTCAGTGGGCCAGATCGTCTGCGCATAGATGCCACCATGCCAGACGTAGCCGCGCGTACCGCTCAGGTGCGATCAATATTCAAGGAACTTGCTTGAAGCAGTCCAGTTTGGCACCGCAGCTATACGGCGACGGTATCAATCCCATCTATCGTCTCTGATATAGACCTTCCCTGCCTCAACCTTGACGGGAAACGTGGCGGTGGGCTCGTAAGCTGGGGGAGAAAGCGCTTCACCGGTTTTCACACAAAAACGCGCGCCATGTCGCGGACAGACGATCTCATCCCCTTCGATCGGTGTGCCGCTGGTTAACACCGTGCCGTCGTGAGTGCAGACATCTTCGATCGCATAAAACTGGCCGTCGATATTAAATACCGCAGCTATACTTCCGTCCAGATCGACGGTCTCATAGTGTCCGGGCGCGATACTTTCAGCGTCCGCGACAAAAATCCAGTCCGACATAAAACAATGCTTGTGGCTGGTGATGGATGATTTTCAGATACGATTACTGCCAACTCACCAGTGCAGCGCTCACACCGCAATCACTTCCATGGCCGGGTCAATGCGCTTGACCAGGCCTTCGATGCCGGCAAGCGTGCCCGATATCGAACTGGGACATGAGCCGCAAGCACCCTGGTAATGCACGCGCAGGGTGCTTCCCTCAAGGCCGACTACGTACAGGTCGCCGCCATCGCCTTGTAGATAGGGCCGCACTTCTTCATCAAGCAGTTCGTTGATCTGCTCAAGTTTGAGCTTGTCGCTTTCGGACAGGTCCGCCCCGCCATTCCCCTCCGCAAGCCAGGCGGCAGCTTTGGCGAATTCCTCCGATGTCTTTTCGGCAGCCGGCGCTTCGCGGATCGGCGTTGCGACCTCGCGTAGCAATGCTTGCCAATCCGCTTCGCCGTCCTGAGTCACCGTAATCCAGTTGTCGACGTAGAACACATTGGTCACGTGGGGTATCGCAAACAGTTTTTTGGCCAGCTCGTCGCGCTGGGCCTGGTCCGCGTTCTCGAACGAGCGCGCAAGTCCATTCGTCAGGGCTCCTTAAGCACAAACTTGCGAGCGTTCGGGTTCGGCGTGTACTCGAGGTCGGCGATCTTAGGCATCAGCGTTCCGCAGTCGCGACCGGATCCCGATCGCCTTCGGTCGATACGGTTGATTCAGAATTAAGTGCGGCGTGCAGGGTATGCCACGGCAAAATGGCGCACTTTACTCGCGACGGAAGGTCTCTCACACCGGCAAATACGCTCAAGCGTCCCAGGTGATTGGGCTGGCTGCCAGTATCGAGTTTGCCTGTGGCCATGTCCCGAAATTCGCGAATCAGTTCCTCGGCCTCTTCGATACTCTTGCCTTTTACATTGGTGGTCATCATGGACGAAGAAGCCTTGCATATTGCACAGCTCTCTCCCTCGAATGAAATGCTGCCTACCTTGCCGTCATCGACTTTCACCGACAGCCAGATATGATCTCCGCAAAGCGGATTCAGGCCTTCTGCCCGATGGCTTGCATCCACGAGCCTGCCCCAGTTACGGGGCTTTCTGTTGTGATCGAGGATCACTTCCTGATAGAGATTCTTGTGGTCCATTCTGGCAGCAAGTCAGCTAAATAATTTCTGCACCTTATGGATTCCAGCCACGAGCGCATCCACTTCCGCAAACGTGTTGTAAAGATAAAAAGACGCCCGCGCGGTGGCCGGTATGCCGAAACGCTGCATTACCGGCTGCGCGCAGTGATGACCGGTGCGAACTGCCACGCCCTGTTCATTGAGAATGGTGCCCACATCATGCGGATGAACCCCTTTTACGGTAAAGGACAGGACACCAGCCTTGTGCGTCGCCGTGCCGACGATGCGTATGCCTTTCAGTTCGGCGAATGCCTCATTCGCGTAGGCAAGAAGGTCCTGCTCATGGGCGGCAATGCGATCCATGCCCACGGCCTCCAGATAATCGACCGTCGCCCCAAGGCAAATGCCCGCAGCAATCGGTGGCGTTCCGGCTTCAAATTTATGCGGGATTACGTTGTAGGTCGTCTTTTCGAATGTAACCGAAAGAATCATGTCGCCGCCGCCTTCGAACGGTTTCATCTTTTCAAGCAACGATGCCTTTGCGTAGAGCACCCCAATGCCAGTCGGCCCGCACATCTTGTGGCCGGAAAAAGCATAGAAGTCGCAATCCAGATCCTGCACGTCCACCTTCATATGGGGAACCGCCTGCGCGCCATCGACCAGCACCGGCACACCGCGTTGATGCGCCGTGGCTACCATTTCCCTGATCGGATTGATGGTGCCCAGCGCATTGGAGACGTGAGTAATTGCCACGAGTTTGGTATGGCTGTTGAAGAGCCTGGCGTAGTCGTCGAGCAGTAGTTCGCCCGCGTCGTTGCACTGGATCACCTTTAACCGTGCGCCTTTTTCTTCGCACAGCATCTGCCAAGGCACGATATTGGAATGGTGCTCTAGCTGGGAAACGATGATTTCATCGTTCGCCCCGATGAACTGCCGTCCGTAGCCGTGCATCACCAGGTTGATGGACGTCGTTGTGCCGCGCGTATAAACGACTTCCCGCGCTTCCCGCGCATTGATGAAGCGCTGGATTTTGACGCGCCCGGCTTCATAAGCCGCAGTCGCGGTCTCAGACAAATAGTGCACGCCCCGATGAATATTTGCGTGTTCCGCGGTTTGATAGCGAACGAAGCGATCGATCACCGGCTGTGGCATCTGGCTACTAGCGGCGTTGTCCAGGTACGCCAGCGCCTTGCCGTTGACCTTGAGCTTCAATATTGGGAACTCCGCACGGATACGCTCGACATCGAACGTGGGGACTGGGCGCGCCGCCTGAAGTACATTGCTGCTCGAACTCATGCGGTGCCTTTCATGTGTGTCTGTTCAAGAAC
>DATMZQ010000380.1:0-11952 GCA_035573615.1 Burkholderiales bacterium
TGACGCCAGTCCCACCCAAGCTCGAACAGACTTTCAGCAGGTCGTTAGGCGGCTTCAATCGACGATAGCATTCCAGATAATCCACGCAAGCGCCGCGAGCGCGCAAAGTGTCACCGAGCAAGGCTCGCCCACCCTGCCCCCGGACGATCAACACACGCGTTCGGTCCAGCGGCAAAGCAGAGAGTTCCTCAAGCAAGGCCTCGCTATCGAAGCCTTTCTGCGACAACATGATCTTTCCCAGTCCATACTTTCTCAACTCTGCGGCGCTTGCGGGTCCAACCGCGGCAATTTTGGTTCGCGGAGTCAATCCGCCGCGCTTCAGAATATGCGGCATCGACATGCGTACGGCATTCGGGCTGATGAAAATCACCAGATCGATAGACGCCAGGGACTCGAGGACAGGTTCAGTAAATACTCCATCCAGCGGCTGGACTTCCAGCGCCGGAAACAAAATCGGCTCTCCGCCAGCATCGCGAATCAGGCGCGCGAGTGTGTCGGATTGCGCCGCTGGCCGGGTGACGACAATCCCGGTGCCCGACAGATCCTTGCTCATGAAACCTGCGCTCCAGCCAGTATGTCGCGCGCGCCTCTTGCAATGAGCCGCTGCGCAACGGCACTTCCAAGTTCCTCTGGTACGCCCGATCTGGGCCAAGTTAGCTCTTCAAAAAGCAGGCAGCTGCCATCTATACTGCCCACGAAACCACGCAGGCGAACGTTCGTGCCGCTGATCTCTGCGAAGCCGCCCAAGGGCACCGTACAACTGCCGGCCAGCGCTCTGCTAAACGCACGTTCCGCCTCTACGCACCATCGCGTATCGGCATGATTCAGCGGGGTTAGCAAGTCCATCATGTCCTTGCGTTCGGCACGGCACTCGATACCGAGCGCGCCCTGGCCGACTGCTGGAAGGCTGTAGGCCGGTTCAAGAATCAACGTTATTCGCGAGGACAGACCGAGGCGTTTGAGCCCAGCAGCTGCCAGAATAATGCCAGCGTACCGGCCCTCATCCAGCAAGCGCAACCGAGTCTGTACATTGCCGCGCAAAGGTTCCACGCGCAAATGCCGGCAACGTGCCCGCAGTTGCGTTTCGCGCCTGAGACTTGATGTTCCAACAACGCTTCCCGCTGGCATGGATTCCAGATCTCGATAGTGATTCGATACTAGAGCATCGCGTGGATCTTCCCGCTCGCTGATCGCAGCAATGTTAAAGCCCGCCGGCAAATTCATCGGCACATCTTTCATTGAATGAACCGCGATGTCGGCCCGCCCCGTCTCGAGCGCAACCTCCAGCTCCTTGATGAACAATCCTTTGCCGCCTAGCGCCGCAAGCGGCGTGTCGAGCTTGCGATCGCCTTCCGTGGTCATCCCGAGCAACTCAGTAATGACGTCCGGATACAGTTTTTTCAGCCTGGCTGCCGTATGACGGGCCTGCCACATCGCCAAGGCACTCTTGCGTGTGGCAATCACGATTTTCGATGGATGGTTCAAGACGGAAGAAAGAGTTTTACTGCCTTAGAAAACGTTACGACTCAGGGTTCAGCTGCAGCCCCGCCTGGCACCGTCAATCGTGATTAACGGTCACGCTTGACGGTCGCGTATCGATCCATATTTATTGCGCCGCCGTTGCACCGCTGATTGCGTCGGCGGCTTCACTTGAGACTTGTTATTTCTCCAACAAGCTCCTCAACATCCAGGCGGTTTTTTCATGTACTTCCATACGCTGAGTCAACAAATCCATGGTTGGCTGATCGCCTCCTTTTTCTGCTGCGGGAAACGCTTTGCGTGCGGTACGGGTAACGGCCTCGTGGCCTTCCAGCAAAATCCGAATCATGTCCTGCGCCTTGGGGACACCCGCCGTTTCCTGGATGGATGCCAGCTTCGCGAACTGTGCATAGGTGCCGGGCGCGGGCGCATCGAGTGATCGAATGCGTTCTGCGATCAGATCGATGTTAGTCCACAGCTCCGTGTATTGCGTCTGGAACATCAGGTGCAGCGTCTGGAACATCGGGCCGGTCACATTCCAGTGAAAATTATGCGTCTTCAAATACAGCGTGTAGCTGTCCGCCAACAGCCGGGACAGAGCCTCGACAATCTTTATGCGGTCCTTCTCTTCGATACCAAGATCAGCAGCCATGTACTTTCCTTGTTTAGTGTTATGTCGATGGAACCGTTCGCAGAATCATAGGCCAATTCCGCGCAGCCTTCAGGCGGACCGCCTTCTCAATGCACTGCCCTATTGCAGGTTTCGTCCAAATTCCTTGATGATGTGCTGTTGTCGCCGGCTCACCGGTAGTCTTTCGTCTATTCCATTGAGCAGCACCAACCAGCGTGATTCGCCGGCTTCGATGGAATCCTTCTCGAAGCCCATGATATGGGCCTTGGCCACCAGACAACTACGATGAATACGGACGAACTGTTCGCTGAACTCCTGTTCGAGGCGAGAGAGCGACTCTTCCACCAGATGTTCGCGCACAGCAGTGCGCACAGTCACATATTTGGCCTCGGCCCTTAAATATCGGATATCGGACACGTCTATCAGCATGATCTTGCCTCGTTCAGGCACTGAGATATGTTTGCGCGGCTCGGCGGCGATGCGCTGAAGGACGTCGAGGCGTAACGGCGTGATGGCCCGCGCTCTGGATAACGCATCGTGCAAGCGCCGTAATCGTATGGGCTTGACCAGGTAATCGACCGCGTGAAGTTCAAAAGCCTGCAAGGCATGATCGTTATAGGCAGTCGTAAAAATTATCGATGGAGGTTCCGGAAGTCTTAGCAAATGCTGCGCGGCTTCAAGTCCATCCATTTCTGGCATGCGAATGTCGAGCAACACGACATCCGCGGACGCTTTGCCGAGCAACGCCAGCAACTCGCGTCCGCTCGCAGCTTCGCCGACGAGTTCGATGGGAAAGCTGCTGGCGCAATCCTCGAGAAGATCCCGCACGCGGCTTCGGGCGGGCGTTTCATCATCCGCTATGACGACTTTCAAAGCCTGAGGATGTGTCACCGCTCTGCCCTGACGTACGGAATTGTAATATGCACTTCATACTCGCTGTCTCCAACTCGCGCCTGCAAGGTTGCCTCTGCATCAAAGTGCAGGGCAAGCCTCTCTCTGATATTGCCAAGGGCCATCTTGTTTCCGGCATGGTGGCTGCCGTCTTTGCGATAGGGGTTGCGCAAGACCATATGTACTTGGTCGCGCACATGGTAAATATTGACACTGACTACACCCGGTTCGATGGATGGTTCTATGCCGTGGTAGACGGCATTTTCCAGGAGCGGCTGCAACACAAGAGGGGGCGTAAGTGCATCCTTCGGCATCTTGTCCACATGCCAGTCAATGCGAAGGCGCGGACCCAGACGCAATTGTTCAAGTGCAAGATACTGACGACACAATTCGACTTCGTTCTCCAATGGCGCCAGCTTTCGATTGTCTGCCATCAGAACGCGGAAAAGATCAGCCATATCTTCCAGTGCCGCCTCCGCGCGTTTCGGTTCAGCGCGTATCAACGACAACACTGCGTTGATACTATTGAATAGAAAGTGGGGGCGAATACGAGCCTGCAGCGCCTGAAGCCTGGCTTCCGCCAATGCCGGGGACAGTGCGCGACTACGCAGATTGAAATAGCCTATCAGCATGATCGTAGTTGCAGCCGCGAGAAGCGCATTACGTCCTGCATCGTCCATTTCAATGTCCAGAACTAGTGCCCCGAAGCGCAGCACCAGCACGGTAATGGCGGTCTCGGCCAATACGATTATTGAGACTGCCGATCGATACTCCAGCTTATGCAGCCAGGAATTTGCCGCGCCAAGCAGCAACACTGAAAGAATTGCGATCGGCTGCACGATTGCTGTAATACCGATCCATTGCTGTATCACGGCGGCCCAATTGGACGCTTTTAATATCGCCGCAACAAGAGTCAACCCCGTCACAATCATCAGCACACGCAACATGACGCCGAGATTGCGAAAATCAGGCAACAAAGTACCGACCGAGTTTTGATTTATACTTGCCATCTAAAAAGCGTGCTGAAACGCTCGGCAAAACAATTGTTTAACGCATTCCATTGTGAACGGGGCAGACCGTCAATGCAACAGCAGGACGTGGGTAAAAACAACGCTGGCCAGACATGGTCTGGCCGGTTCGATGAACCGGTTGCGGAACTGGTCAAGCGCTATACAGCATCGATCGGCTTTGATACAAGGCTCGCGGAATATGACATTCGGGCGTCTCTTGCCCATGCGCGCATGCTGCAGGTGGTAGGCGTACTGTCCCAATCGGATCTCGCCGATATCGAGCGCGGTATGGAAAGCATAATGACTGAGCTAGGCGAAGGGAAGTTTCCCTGGTCGATTGATCTTGAAGATGTTCACCTCAACATCGAACAACGTTTGACCGATCTGGTCGGGGATGCAGGTAAGCGATTGCATACCGGCCGCTCGCGGAACGACCAGGTAGCAACCGACATCCGGCTTTACTTGCGCGCCGCAATTGATGAAACGCGTGCGCTGGTTATCGCGTTGCAAAGGCGACTGCTCGATCTGGCCGATCTGCATGTGGATACGCTGATGCCTGGTTTTACGCATCTGCAGGTCGCACAACCGGTGAGTCTTGCGCATCACCTCATGGCCTATTATGAAATGCTGAGCCGTGACGCATCACGGCTGGTGGATTGCAGAAAGCGGCTCAATCAACTCCCGCTAGGTGCCGGCGCACTCGCTGGTACCACATTCCCGATCAACCGCGCGCTTGTGGCCAAAGAATTGGGCTTCGATGGTATCTGCGAAAACTCTCTCGATGCGGTATCGGACCGGGACTTCGCCATCGAATTTTGCGCTGCCGCCGCTCTGATCATGACGCACTTGTCCCGGCTTTCCGAGGAATTGATCTTGTGGATGAACCCGCGGTTCGGCTTTATCCGTTTGGCTGATCGATTCTGCACGGGTTCTTCCATGATGCCGCAGAAAAAGAATCCGGATGTGCCAGAGCTCGTGCGTGGCAAGACAGGCCGGATCAACGGACACCTGGTCGCTTTGCTTACCGTCATGAAGGGACAGCCGCTGGCCTACAACAAAGACAATCAGGAAGATAAGGAACCGTTATTCGATACCGTAGATACGCTGCGCGCGACGTTGAGCATCTATGCGGACATGGTAGACGGTATCAGCGTGGATAAGCAGGCGATGCGCCAAGCCGCAATGGAAGGCTTTGCGACGGCCACCGACCTGGCCGACTATCTGGTTAAAAAAGGAATGCCTTTTCGCGAAGCGCATGAAGCAGTCTCGCGGGCCGTGCGTCGTGCCGTTGAGCGAGGCGTCGATCTTGCAGAATTGGGTATTGAAGAATTGAAGCGTTTCTCGAGCTTGATCGGGGCCGATGTCATTGAAAGGCTATCCCTGGAAGGCTCGCTGGCGGCACGCGACCATATCGGCGGTACGGCGCCCGTCCAGGTACGTGCTGCCATTGCTCGGGCCCGCGCGCAAATCAAGGGGTAGCCGCCAGTTATGCGGCCTTCATCGTTGGGCGGTCCTACGACCTATGACGAATTGCTGTGTAAGGTCAAAAGCTGCTAGATTCCGACTGGATTTGTATCGCTTGGGAAGGCAGCGTCACTCGCTCGAGTGCTCGCTGAAAACTAAAAATTCTTGGGGGGCGCATGAACAATAGTCGGAAGTCCTGGATGGTAACGCTGCTTGCGACAGTGCTGACTGCCATATCAATTGGCTGCAATGCACAGGACAAGCCAATACGCATAGGTTTGGTGACTTTCCTGTCGGGTCCGGCAGCGGGTCCGTTTGGTGTACCCGCGAAACTCGCTGCTGAAGCAATTGTGGATTCACTAAATGCGGGAAAGGTTCCAGCACCTTATGCCACCAAGGGCTTCGGCGGTACCCCGCTTGAGCTAGTCATAATCGATGAGGCAGGTGGCGCCACCAAGCAGGTAGCTGAACTACGCAATCTGGTTGAGCGGCAAGAAGTCGATTTTGTGATCGGTTACATCGGCAGTGGCGATTGTTTGGCGGTGGCTCCGGTAGCCGAAGAACTGAAGAAAATCACGGTTCTGTTCGATTGCGGAACGCCGCGTATATTTGAAGATGCCAGCTACAAGTACGTGTTCCGGACCCGCCCGCACGCCACCATGGATGCCGTAGCCGGCGCAATGTACCTGCTGGAAAACCGGCCGGCCATGAAAAGCTATGGCGGCATCAATCAGAATTACGCCTACGGTCAAGATTCGTGGGCGGACTTCACTGCGGTCATGGGCACGCTGAAACCCGACGCGGTAATCACGACATCCCAGATGCCAAAGTTCGGAGCCGGACAATATGGTCCCGAGATTTCCTCGTTGTTACAAAGTAACTCCGATGTCATTCATTCGAGCCTGTGGGGGGGAGACCTGGAAGCCTTCATGTTGCAGGCCACGCCACGCAATTTATTCTCGCGTAGCCAGCTCATTCTGGTGGCCGGTGAACCTTATTTGCATAGATTGCCCGGCAGCATTCCTGACGGCACCATTGTCGGGGCGCGGGGCGCCAGTGGCGTTTATGCGCAAAAAAGCCCCCTGAACGACTGGTTGCGCCAAATCTATAAAGAGCGCGCAGACATATACCCAAACTATCCGGCCTACAGCGTCGCGCAAGCATTTCTGGGACTGAAGACTGCTTATGAAAAAGCGAAATCAGCAGGCGCAACCGGTACTGATGACATCATCAAGGTCTTTGAATACGAGACGTTCGAATCGCCAAGCGGCAAGGTGATGATGAAGCTCGGGAAGGGCCATCAAGCGGTAGCGGGTACGGCGTATGGCACAACGCGCACGGTAAATGGCCAGATCACGGTAGGGAATGTTAAATATTATCCCGTGGAACGTGTGCAGCCGCCCGAGGGGATCAAAAGCATCGATTGGATCAAGGCAGGAATGAAGCCCGGCAAGTGGTAAGGCCTCCTAGCGGACCATGGGACAACTCGTTGCCGTCCTGCTTGATGGGTTGATCTACGCGTCCTGGCTTTTCATCATCGCCGTCGGCCTGACGCTGATCTACGGCGTGATGAAAATACTCAATATTGCGCACGGCAGCCTTTATGCGCTCGGTGCCTACAGTGCGGCATCGCTCGGCGGCTACTGGCTCAAGCAGGGTCATCCGCCAATGGGGAGCTACGCCATCATGCTGGCGGCGGCCATCGTGGTGGGTCTGGTCGCCGGCCCGGTAATCGAGCGGGGATTGCTGCGTTTCATGTACGGCAAAGACGAAATCGTGCTGGTTCTGGTCACCTATGCGGTATTTCTGATTCTGGAAGATTTCGTCAAGCTGGTATGGGGAGTCGATCCCTATTTCATCGCGCAACCCTACGGGCTATTGGGTAGCTTCGATATCGCAAATCTGACTTACCCGAATTACAACCTGCTGCTGTTCTGTGCCGCCGTCTTCCTTGGTGTGGTACTCGCTTGGGTACTGACCCAGACTCGCCAGGGCAAAATGCTGGCCGCTGTAATTCATGATCGTGAGATGTCCGCAGCCATGGGCATCAACGTCGGTCGGGTTTACTTCATTACCTTCACGGTCGGCGCCATACTCGGCGCGCTCGGCGGTGCACTGACTGCACCGATGATTTCGGTGCAACCCGGTATCGGCGCCGAAACAATCGTCTTGGCATTCGCGGTGGTCGTGATTGGCGGGCTGGGAAGTCTGCCCGGCGCGGCGCTTGCAGCTTTGCTTGTCGGGCTCGTACGCTCTGCCGCCGTGCACTACCGACCCGAGCTGGACTTATTCAGCATTTATCTGGTCATGGCGGTCGTACTGATCGTCCGCCCCAAAGGCCTGTTCAGCTTGCAGGAAGCGCGCAAGATATGAAGCGAGATCCGACTATTGCAATACTCGCCGCAGCATCACTGATCCTGCTGGTTATCGGGCCCATCCTGCCGCGCTGGGCGATGTTTCTCATCAATGTGTCGTTGTGCTATGGCATTGTCGTACTCGGCATGATGCTGCTCATGCGCACGGGTGTGGTGTCGTTTGGACACGGTCTGTACTACTGCCTGGGCGCCTATGCCGCGGGCACGCTTGACCAGGTGTACAGGATCTCGGATATGTCCGTAATGCTGCTCGCCGCAATCTTGGTCACCGCTTTGGTGTCCGCCGCGATTGGACTGCTGCTTCGCAAGTACAGGGACATTTTCTTCGCGATGCTGTCGCTCGCCTTTTCCATGATTCTTTACGGTTTGCTGGTCAAGACCTCCGCTCTTGGATCGAGTGACGGTTTCAACATCGCGGCGTCAAAAATCGTGGGCATCACGGTTGCGGGAACAGCTGGAGAACGATACGTTCGCTATGCCCTGGCAGTGGTATGTGCCTTCCTTGCGGGCATGTTCATGCACAAGTACCTCAATTCCCACATGGGACGGTTGGCTCTGGCGATCAGGGACAACGAGTTGCGCGTGGAATACATGGGCGCGTCCGTTCGCAATGTCATCCACGTGAACTATATAATTTCCGCCGTGCTGGCCGGTATCGGTGGTGCGCTTGTGGCAATCGCCGTGGGCCATATTGATCCCGAAATGGCCTACTGGACCACGTCGGGCGAGTTCGTCTTCGTGGGCATTTTGTCCGGGACGGGTAGCATATTGGCGCCGTTTTTAGGTGCCTTTATCTTTGAGACCATCCGCAGCTTCGCGTATGAATATTCGCCGAACACCTGGCAGATGGCGCTGGGTATTACGATGCTTGTCGTAATTATGTTCCTGCCTGGGGGCCTATGGTCCCTGTTCATGCGCAAGGGCAAGGCAGCCTGACATGGCAATCGTCCTGGAAGCGCGCGGTCTCAACAAAAGTTTTGGGGCAGTGGCCGCCGCCAGCGATATCAACGTTGCAGTCGAGCAGGATGCCGTGGTCGGATTGATCGGCAGCAATGGGGCCGGAAAGACCACATTCATCAACATGGTGACTGGTTATCTCAAGCCCAGCTCCGGCACCATTACCTTCGGTGGCCGCGACATCACATCGTTGAGTCCCCGTCAGGTTACGCGGCTGGGCATCTGCCGGTCATTTCAGATCCCGCAACTGTTCAATACGCTGTCCGTCTACGAGAATCTTTTGGTTGGCGTCGGGATTGTTGTATCCGGAGGAAAGGAGTGGTCGCGGGCCAGCGACCATGCGGGCACGCCGGCAGATGCCGTAGACGGCATACTGGAGCGCTTCAACTTGATGGAATATCGGGACAAACTGGCCGGCGTTCTGCCGGAGGGAATTCGCAAACTGCTCGATATCGCGATGGCTATGGTAGTCAAGCCCGAGATCCTGCTGCTCGACGAACCAACATCCGGCGTGTCAGCAGACGAGAAGTTCAGCCTTATGGATATGGTAATGGAAGCAGTGCGCGCACAAAAAGTTACTGTGCTGTTCGTCGAACACGACATGGAAATAATTAGCCGCTATACGCAGCGCGTACTCGCTTTCTACGAAGGGCGCATCATTGCCGACGGGCTGCCGGCCGTGGTGCTGGGCGACACGGAAGTGCGCAAGTATGTCACCGGCGAAACGCTTCACCGCGAGTCCGGAGCGCATCATGTTGCGCATTGAAGGTCTCGACGTATCCATTGCATCAGTCGGCATTCTGCGCAATGTGAGCATGGGAGTTCCCACCGGAAAATTCATTGGACTCATCGGTCGCAACGGCGCCGGCAAGACCACTTTGATGCGGTCCATAATGGGTATATTGCAGCCCCGCCGCGGAAGCATCCAGTTCAACGGTATACCGGTTGGAAAAAACACGCCCGTGCACCAACGTGCTCGCAATGGGATTGGCTACATGCCGGAAGACCGTCGTCTGGTTCCCTCTCTTACGGTCGAGGAAAACGTGCTGATTCCCGCTTGGTCCGCTGGCATTGCCGACCCGCGTGCGCGGCTAGCCGATATTTACCGGATGATCCCCGAGGTGGAGGCGTTCTCCGGGCGCAAGGCATTGCAACTTTCCGGTGGGCAGCAAAAACTAGTGGCGCTGGCACGGGCACTGATGTGCGGCACCAAACTGTTGTTATTGGACGAACCGTTCGAAGGGGTGGCACCCGTGCTGGCGAGGCGGCTCGCGGAAGTCATTGCGGGCCTGAAGCAGCAGGGTTTGTCGATTGTGTTAACAGAGTCGGATCTCTCGCACTCTCGCGAGTTGTTGGACGTGATCTATTCGATCGATCGCGGCCAAGTCTCTATCGTACCTTGAGTAGGCGCCGCGCAGTGCTAGCCGCATCCAAACGCATGAAACTAGCGTCGATGTAGCCGTATTGGCTTCGCTATTGAATTGGGTTTCGGGTCAGTTTCGCATCCCTTGCAACTGCTACATCCCACATCGCCTGCATCGTTCTGCAGACGCTCGAGTCGAGCTCGCTGAGAACCGGGCACAACGTTAAGCAGGCAGGCGATCAGCCAGCGGCGGGCAGCCGCCGGCATGAACAGCCACGCGGCATACAAGAGTGCGGTAGTGACAATTGCGTACGTAATGAAATTTTGCATGATCAACTGCCCACCAGTACAAGCGCGATCCGGTACGTAATAAAAGAAGCGAGGTAAGCGAGCGCAAAAAGGTAACCGGCCATGATCAGTGGATAGCGTATCGAATTGGTTTCACGCCGCACAATGGACAGCGTAGAGAGGCACTGGGGCGCAAAGACGTACCATGCCAGCAGTGAAAAAGCCGTTGCCAGTGGCCAACTCTGCGCAATCATTGGCGTTAGCTGCGCCGCGACGTCATCCCCGGTCGCCGACAAGGCATATACCGTTCCTAAGGCGCCGACTGCTACCTCACGTGCGGCAAGACCAGGTATGAGCGCGATCGAAATCTGCCAGTTAAAACCAATCGGCGCCAGAACGGTTTCCAATGCTCGCCCAAGCATGCCGGCAAGGCTGTACTGGATCGCCGGTCCGGACGCATCCACTGGCGGAGCCGGGAACGATGACAAGAACCACAGAAGGATAGTCAGCGAAAGGATAATGGTGCCGACCCGGGTTAGAAAAATCTTTGCCCGCTCCACGAGGCCGATGAACAGGTTCTTTAGATGCGGCCACCGATACGAGGGCAATTCCATCATCAAGGGGTGCAGCATTTTGCGTCCGGCCGCAACCTTCATGGTCCAGGCTACCGCCATCGCGCTCACAATGCCCGCCAGATACAGAACAAACAGGACTACGCCCTGGAGGTTCAAGAAGCCTAAAATGGTCCTTTGTGGAATAAAAGCACCGATGATAAGTGCGTAAACCGGCAGCCGCGCCGAACATGTTGTGAGGGGCGCAATCATAATGGTGGTCAGTCGATCGCGCCAATTCGCAATGTTGCGCGTAGACATGATGCCGGGAACCGCGCACGCGAAGCTCGATAGAAGCGGTATAAAGGAGCGGCCAGAAAGCCCAACTGTCCCCATCAGCCGATCAAGCATGAATGCGGCCCGCGGCAAATAACCCGAATCCTCGAGAGCCAGGATAAACAGAAACAGAATCAGAATTTGCGGCAGGAATACCAGAACGCTGCCCGCACCCGCCACTACACCGTCCGCAAGCAGGCTTTGTAGCGTTCCAGCGGGCAACCATGCTTTTAGCATTGCGCCGATGGCCTGAACTGCCGACTTGATCATATCCATCGGCAACTGCGCCCAGCTGAACACCGCCTGGAACATCATGAACAACGTCAAAGCCAGAATCACGTAGCCCCAGAACGGATGCAGGACAATCCGGTCGAGCGCATCATCCATTTTTAATTCGTCCAGCGGTTCCTGTACGGTGGCCGCTAGAATGCGCCGGACCTCGCGCTGAGTACTCGCCACGTCTTCGATATCCGGGGCCTTCCATGCACCTGCGGCCGTCGGATGGTCTGACATATGAATCTGGATGGCCTCGATCAGAGCGTCTGCACCGCCGCGCCGCACCGCCACGGTTTCCACGACCGGCATGCCAAGCTCTCGCTCCAGTGCA
>DATMZQ010000381.1:0-6845 GCA_035573615.1 Burkholderiales bacterium
TCCGGCGCTGTTTTAACCAGCGTCGCGAGCTGGGGCTCGATGAAATCCGGAATCTGACGCGGCACCGCGCCTTCAACGCTGGAAGCATCAATCTTGCGTTTCTTTTTTTTTGCTACCGCTCCGCTTTTGACGTTTTCCTGAACCGACTTGTTGGACTCCCATACGCGGTCGCGCTCTGCCGCAATCTCTTCGATGCTGCGTCCGGTAGCGACGCTCTTGGGTCTGTCCTCCACAATGAGTGCGTCCGCCCCGCGCCTGGCAAATTCGTCGTTCTCCTTGATCAGCAGCCAGGCCTTGTCGCCGGCATACTTGCTGCCGCGGCTCCGAACCAGCGTCCAGCCGCCTTGCAACTTTTCCCCGTGGAGATCGAATTTGAGTTTTCCTTTCGCATAACCGGCAGCGGGATCTTCCTTCGGCAGCCAGGTTCCCTTGTCCCACAGCAATACCGTTCCGCCACCATACTGCTTGGGCGGGATGATGCCTTCGAATTCCCCGTATTCGATTGGATGATCTTCGACATGCATTGCGAGCCGCTTGTCATTGGGATCGAGGCTCGGTCCTTTGGGTACTGCCCAGCTCAGCAGCACACCGTTCAACTCCAACCGAAAATCATAGTGAAGACGGCTGGCGGCGTGCTTCTGTATAACAAAAGCGAGCGCGTTTTTTTTAACCTTCGGCTTCCGCCCTTTTGGCTCCGGCGTGATACTGAAGTTGCGTTTCTGACGATAGGTTTCCAGCGCCACGACTTAACCTTACTCCGTGGAGTTTGAACCCGCGGAAAGTTTGCGAAAGGCACTGAAGTGCCGAAGCGCATCGCGCTGGCGCCGCAGGGATTGGTAGAGCAGACCGAGGTTGTAGTGGGCATCCCCCATGGCGGGGTCGGCGGCGAGCGCACGTTTGTAAAGCCCGATGGCTTCCTCGTTACGCTCCTGGTCTTCCTTCAGCAGTGCGAAATTGAACAACACGATCGGGTCGTCGGGGCAAGCGGTCTCGCCCTCGAGGTACACGGTTTCTGCCTCGTTGCCGCGTCCCGCTGCGTGCAGCAGCCGGCCGAGATTGGCATACGCGGGCGCAAAGGATGGATCCTGTTCGATAGCTTTCTGATAGGCGACCATCGATTGCGCTGGATCGAGAGCTTCTAGCTCAAACGCACGCGCGAACCAATCAGTCTGGTCTCGGGAAGGAGGCGGCTGGGAGAACGATACGGCACCATGGCTTTCCGATACGTCGAGCGCCAGCAGGTATTGGCCGTCCTCGGCGCGCCAGCGGGCATCGCGTTCTTTCACGATCACATCCTTGCCCATCGCGCTGATGCGAAGCCCCGCCAAAGGTAGCGTGTCCGGCAATTGTTTGCGCAGCCGCTTCAGGCAAACACCGATACGGCGTGGCGACAAGCTCGCATCGAACAGTGCTTTCGCCATGCGCAGCACCACCAGATCGTGAAAACTGAACCGATATTCCCGTCGGGAGCCCCGCGTCGGCGAGACAAACCCATTTCCCACAAACTTGCGAATGGCCGACAGCGGGATGCCAAGTATTTTTTGCGCTTCCTTTACCGTGTAGGTCGATCGCATCCCCGATGCCAGTTAGCGACGCGCCGCCTTTGCTTTGGCGGGCCGGGCTGCCGCGGCCGCCCGTTTCGGAGGTTTACGCTCGGCTTGCTCGGGTTTTGGCGTCCCTTTGTTCAGGCTGGCGCGCAATGCTTCCATCAGATCGATGACCTGAGCACCCTTGCCGGTGGGAGCGGCCGGCGACACTGAAATTTCCTTGCCCGATATCTTTTTCTCGACGGCGGCTTCAATGCGCTTCTTGACATCGTCTTCGTACGCCTTGGGATTGAATTCATCCGCGGAGATCTGATCGATCAGCTGCACCGCAAGCTTGAGTTCTGCCTCTTTCACGGGCGAATGCTGGATTTCGATTTCGGACATGGGCCGGACTTCATCCGAATAAAGCAGTTGCTGCATCATGAGACCATCGGCCACCGGCCGCAGCTGCACGAGATATTGTTTCCCGCGTGCGGCCCAGCGTGCGAGCGCGCAACGGCCTGTGCTGCGCATGCCTTCGCTCAGCAATGCATATGGTTTTGCCCCGCCCTTGTCGGGAGCCAGGTAATACGCCTTGTCGTAATAGATGGGATCGATTTTTTCATCCGGTACGAATTCGGTTATTTCGACCGTGCCTGTGGATTCCTCTTCGAGAGCCTTCAGCTCGTCCGCGGTGAAAGTCACGTACTGGTCCTTGGCAAACTCATAGCCCTTGATCATCTCGTCGCGCTCGACAACCACGTCTTCCTTGATGCAAACGTATTGCTGGCGCAAGCGCGAGCCGTCCTTGGCGTGCAGCAGATTGAAGGAGATGCTCGCCCGCGCCTGCGTGGCCGAGTAGAGCTTGACCGGTATCGAAACCAGGCCAAACGAAACCGTTAAAGACGCAATGGATCGGGCCGCCATGATTTCCTCACATTGATTAGTACTTCATAAGCTTAGCACTGGTTCTTAAACTTGACACGCATATGCTGACGGTTAGACATCATTCTGTTGCGAATTGCTCACCTTGTCCGTTTACCGGCTGCGGCGCAAAAGGAACACGAGAGGCAGCATGCCGAGAAAGCTCCATGTTGTAACCTTAAAGACCGCCAGCATCGCGCCCATTTGTGCCTGCCTGGCGAGTTCCGCCGCGACCAGGGCGATGGCGTGCGGATCGGTTGGCGACAGATGCAGCGGACGCAGATACTCCAGGAGCGCCGAATTGTATTGGGTTACATGGCCGCCCAGCTGGATCCAGATGACCTGCGCCTGCCGTGTCATCAAAGTGGTCACGACCGAAATTCCCGCAGCTGCGCCGATGGTACGCACAAGACTATAAATGCCTGCTGCTTCTGCCATGCGGGCCCGGTCCAGTGTCGCATAGGCAATCGTGGACAGCGGCACGAAAATCAGCCCCAGTCCCATACCCTGCAGGAATGCAGGCCAGATGACCCACATCGTGCTTACATCCAGGGAATACCAGGTCATCGCATAAGAACCGGCGGCGCTGATCAGCATGCCGCTTCCTACCAACAGGCGGGCATCCGCCCGGTTCACCAGACGCCCGACGACAATCATGCTCATGGCTGTTGCGAGGCCGCGCGGTGCCATGACAAAACCGGTGGTCACGATCGGGTAATCGAGCAGCCCTTCCAGCAGAATCGGCTGCAAGACAAGCCCGCCGAACAGGCCCAATCCAAGGGCGGCCATGACCAGGCAGGCCATCGCAAAATTCCGGTCGCGGAAAATATGCAGGTCGAACAGCGCGTTTTCGCCGCGGCGCAGACTGTGCCAAATGAAGCCGGAAATTCCTACGATGGCAAGTGCAGCCGCGACGCGAATGTCGATGGCCGCAAACCAGTCCTGCGTGGTGCCGCGGTCCAGCATATATTGAAGCCCGGCCACCCCGCTGCCGAGCAAGGCCAATCCCGCCCAGTCCATGCGCCTGCTTTTGCGTGGCGCATTGTGGACATATTGCGAGGCGAGGAAAAATGATAGCGCGCCGATCGGCACGTTGATGTAAAAGGTCCAGCGCCAGCTGGCGTATTCGGTCAGCCATCCGCCGAGGGTTGGACCGAGCACTGGTCCAACCATGACTCCCAATCCCCAGATCGCCATGGCTTTGCCACGTTCTTCAACGGGATAAGCTTCAGTCATGATCGCCTGCGACAATGGCACCAGTGCGGCACCGAAAACGCCTTGCAGCAGCCGGAATCCGACAATCTCGGCCAGCGATTGAGAGATGCCGCAGAGCGCCGATGCGGCAACGAAGCCGGCGATGCAAACGAGCAGGAAACGCTTGCGTCCACGCGTGTCGGAAAAGTAACCCGTCAGCGGCATGACGATCGCCGAGGAAACCAGGTAACTGGTAAGCACCCAGCTGATCTGGTCAGTGGTCGCCCCCAATTCTCCAGCCATGTGCGGCAAAGCGACGTTCACAATGGTGGTATCGAGGACCTGGATCAGCGTCGCCGACATGACGGCGAGCGTGATCATCAGACGCTCGCCGCGCATCATTCCGCACCGGAAGCCGTCGCGACCAGGATGCTGCAGGATACGCGCTCGAGCAACGACTGCTCTTCTGACTCGCTCCACCAGCGTGCGAGGCGTCCGCGCGGTTTGTGGCCCAGCACGATCAAGTCCGCATCGATGCGTTGCGCTGTTGCCGCGATGCAATCCGCGGCATTTCCATATTCGAGCGATCCTTCGGCTGCTACGCCGCGCTCGCGCAGCCAGGCAATGCCTTCCTGGAGCAGCGCGTCCGCGCGCTCCTCTTCCTGCGCGCATAGTTCCGGCGTGACGCCCTCGGGTATTGCGGTCGAAACGAGATTGCGCGAAATAGCCAGCAAGTAAACTTCCGAGCGCATGCAAATGACAACATCCGCGCCTTGCCGCAATGCGTTGCGTCCTTCGCGCGTGCCGTCATAGCAAAGTAGCACCCGATGAAACATGGATCACCCTGATTTGACCACTTTCACGGTTGCGGTGGTGCCAATGCGCAGCGGATGCTGAGGGTCGGGGTCTTCGACTTTAATGCGCACCGGGACACGTTGCGTAACCTTGACCCAGTTACCGGTCGCGTTTTGTGGCGGCAACAGGGAGAACGCCGTGCCGCTACCGCCGCTCAGGCTTTCCACGACCCCATGAAATACGCGATCCGGATAAACGTCGGAGCTGATGATTGCTTTCTGGCCGGGATGTATGTCGACAAGCTCGGTTTCCTTGAAGTTAGCGTCGATCCAGTATTCCTCATCCGAGATCACCACGAAAACTGGCACGCCGGGTTGCACTGTATTGCCTGGCTGCAGGGTCAAATTGGCGACCACGCCGTTCACGGGGGAGGTCAGCCGCGTTCGTTCGAGGTCCAGTTGCGCCTGGCGTACCGCGGTAATCGCGGACTGCACGTTTGCATTTTGATCACCTAGGCGACCGAGCGCACTTTTAGCCTGGGCGACGTTTGCCTCTGCTGCCTTGACCGCAGCTTCGGCCGTGGCCAATTCGGTGCGGGAGTTTTCCGCACCCTGCGGCGATACAAAACCGCTTCTCATGAGTTTCTGGTTCCGATTCCAGTTGCGCCGCGCATTCGCCGCCTCGGCGCGGCGTTGCGCCAGCAAGGCTTGCGCGGAAGCCACGCTGGCGCTTTCCTGGGAGACCGACTGGCGCGCAAGCTCAAGTTGTGCTTGCGCCTTCTGCAGCGCCAACTCGTAATTTGCGGGATCGATGTCGAACAGCGGGTCTCCGACTTTTACTGCCTGTTGATCCCGCACATACACTTTTATTACCGGACCCGAAATTTGCGCGGTGACTTCCACCTGATTGGCCTGCACATAGCCGTCATCCGTGCTGACATAGCGCGAAATTTCACGCCAATACGCGATTGCCGCTATGGCGAGAACCACCAGCACGATGCCCGCAATGATCCATTTGAGCTGCTTGCGTCCGAGCCGATGGGGAACGAGTACGGGCGCGGAATGAGCAGGCGTTGCCGAGTCATCGATTGCGGAAGATGCCATGCACCCGGGACAGCATGCGTAGCGTTTCGTTCGGACAGTGCTGCCTGAACCGCTGGCGACTACGGCGCGCGACGATCGCCATAGGGCGAATGGATCAGTCCACGGTTTGACCGCGTCCGCGCTCAGGCGCGCATTGCATACGAATATGCACAAAGAATACTTGCTTCCTCTATTCCGGTCTGCCGCACGTCGTTGCTGCAAAGTCGCACGGCGCGATCGATGACGATGTGCTTTTTACCGATCGCTGCAGCGGTTTCGTAAAAATTACTTCGGCGAACAACCGAACTTCGGTTGCCCTGCTGGCAACCCGCATGCGCTTATCCGTCGGCATATTGTTTGCGTTGCTGCTTTCGGTGATGGATTGCATGGGCGAAACTTGGCTCCGGCAGTCCGTTTGCTGGCCCGGGACTGCCGTGGAGCGACCATCAGCAATGGAAGATCATGAGGAAAAATTGTCGCTGCGCCAGGCGGCCATTTTTTTGCTGGAGGAATGCAGAACCATACTGCCCGGCATCCAGGCTTTGTTCGGCTTTCAGCTGATAGCAATATTCAATGATGGCTTTGACACGAAGCTTTCTTCATCTGAACAGGATCTTCATCTTGCCGCCATTTCGCTGGTCGCTGTCGCAGTCGTGCTGATCATGGCTCCGGCCGCTTACCATCGGCAGACCGGGCCAATGAAAGTAAATGCAAGGTTCATTACCGTGGCGAGCCGCGCCGCCTTGCTGGCCATGATTGCACTCATGCTGGGATTGACACTCGATTTCTATGTCGTTGCACAGGTCGTTCTTGGCGAAAGAAAATGGTCGCTGTTGCTTGCCGCGCTGCTATGCGGCCTTATCGTTACCGTATGGTTCATGTTGCCCAGAACGCGTGCACTTCGCCGGTATGCCAGCGCCGGGGACCATCTGCATGAACCTGCGAAGGACCAACGAGGTGCTTCAACGCATCATCGGGACTAAGCCTGCGACCAGATTGCCTGGACACCAGCGCGATGAATTTTGAGCCCGTACCAAGACAAAGATATAAATCGGTTCGCATTTTTTACAAATGCACCCGTAATCTTGTACCGCTATCTCGTACAGGGCAGGTTCCGCCGCTACGCAATTAATTCAAATAATTCATAATTCAAATAATTCAAAAATGAGTCATTTAGCGCAGGCAAATTTCCTTGGCATAAGCATTGCACGCCCTTCCACTTCCGACGGCTAACCGAGCCGTCTCATCATCACAAAAGAGGAGATGCGGCAATGAACAAACTGCTAGCGGCACTACTCGTCAGCGCGATGGCACTGAGCACCCC
>DATMZQ010000382.1:0-5059 GCA_035573615.1 Burkholderiales bacterium
GTCGACTTCGAGCTCTTCGGCCACGAGCATTGGCATCGAGGTATAGACGTCCTGCCCCATTTCGGAACGCGCAACCATGATGGTGCTAGCGTTGTCGGCGCCGATTTTGACCCAGGCATTCGGGCTGGCGTAACCACCGCCCGCGTCGGCAACCGCGACATTATGTTTGCCTGGCAAGTAGAACCCGAGCGCCAATCCGCCGGCGACGGAACCGCTGACTTTCAGGAAGTCGCGGCGAGCTTCATTTCTGATGATATTTTCCATTTGTCATTTCCTCCTTAGGCCATCTTCGCAGCTTGCTTGATCGCTGCGCGAATACGAGGATACGTTCCGCAACGGCAGATATTGCCGGACATGAACGCATCGATATCTTCGTCGGAGGGATTTTTGTTGGAAGCAAGCAGCGCGGATGCCGACATCATTTGACCGGGCTGGCAGTACCCGCATTGCGGCACGTCCAGGGCGACCCACGCCTTCTGCACTTTGTGATTGCCACCGAGGCCTTCGATGGTCGTTACTTTCTGGCCGGACACTGAACCGACTGGCGTCTGGCAGGAGCGCACGGCCTGGCCGTTCAAATGCACGGTACAGGCACCGCAAAGCGCCTTGCCGCAACCGAATTTGGTGCCGGTCATGCCCAGGGTGTCGCGAAGTACCCAGAGCAACGGCGTATCCGGCGCGACATCCACGCTCGTGCTTTTTCCATTTACGTTGAACGAGATTTTCATTGCAAAGCTCCCCCTTTGGTGAGGAATGAAGTTATGTATGAGATAGAGACGGGCGTAACACGGAGATAGTTACGCCGGCCAAAATACACGAATCAAAAGTGCGTTACAACTCTTTGGCTTACATAGTTTCAAGCGGCGGCAACAGGCCTCGACATCAACTTTTGCTTTGGTGCGTAAACCCGCGGCAGCATTCACGATTGCAAGGAGCCCCTGGTTAACGTGCTGCATAGCAATATTCAGCGAAGAAACCCGCTAGTCAACGATGAGCCTTTGCGTGGTCCCATTTCTTCAGTTCCAGACGCGCAATCTGGTTACGGTGGACCTCATCGGGCCCGTCTGCCAGGCGCAGTGTACGATTGTGGCTGTACATCATCGCCAGCGGAAAATCCTGACTCACGCCACCGCCCCCATGTGCCTGAATAGCCCAATCCATGATCTGCTGTGCCATGTTCGGCGCAATGACCTTGATCATCGCTATTTCGGCTTTTGCTTCCTTGTTGCCAGCCGTGTCCATCATATAGGCTGCCTTTAAAGTCAGAAGCCGGGCTTGTTCGATCATGACGCGGGACTCGGCTATGCGCTCGTGCCAGACGTTGTGTTCAATAACCGGCTTGCCGAATGCCACGCGGCTCTTGAGCCGTTTACACATCAATTCCAGCGCTCGCTCGGCCTGACCGATGATACGCATGCAATGATGGATGCGCCCGGGGCCCAATCTGCCTTGCGCGATTTCGAAGCCGCGTCCTTCGCCCAGCAACATGCTGGAAGCCGGCACCCGCACATTGTCGAGCTCTACTTCCATGTGGCCATGCGGTGCATCGTCATACCCGAACACGCTCAGCGAACGGATGATTTTGACCCCTTTGGTATCGGCCGGCACCAGGATCATCGACTGCTGCTTGTAGCGATCGGCACTGTCTGGATTGGACTTGCCCATGACAATAAAAATCTTGCAGCGCGGATCACCTGCACCGGAAGACCACCACTTGCGGCCATTGATGATAAATGCATCGCCTTGGCGCTCGATGCGGCATTGAATGTTGGTCGCATCCGAGGAAGCGACCTCTGGCTCGGTCATCAGGAAGGCAGATCGTATCTCGCCGTTTTGAAGCGGGATCAGCCACTGCTTCTGCTGCTCCGGCGACCCATAACGCAGCAGAACTTCCATGTTTCCGGTATCGGGTGCCGAACAGTTGAACACCTCGGGAGCCCAGCTGCTGCGCCCCATGATTTCGCACAGCGGCGCGTACTCCAGATTCGTCAATGAACCGCCATGGTCCTTCGGCTGCCACAGGTTCCATAACCCCGCCGCGCGCGCCTTCGGCTTGAGTTCTTCGATGATGCGCGTTGGGATCCAGGCATTGCCCTTGGCGCGGTTTTGCGCTATTTCCTCAAGGAACGGCGCCTCTTGCGGCATCACATGCTGTTGCATGAAATCGGAAACTTTTTTTTGCAGTTCTTTCACTTTGTCCGAGTATTCGAAGTTCATGTCTGTTCCTTGCGTTGGGGTTCGGAATAGCGTTAGAGGCGAACATCGCCCGAATGCAAATCGTGTGCGGTTATAAACGTGTCAGACGATCAACTGGCACCGTTGCGTCCCCGGCGCGCGACTGGCGCACCAAGCCGCTCTTTAGCTTCCCGGTGAAGATCGAGGCCTGCGTAGCCAAAGGGGCTGCGCTAGCTCCATTATCGCACTGCAGGCGAACACTTCATGCTTTGGCGTTCTCCAGTTCAACCGGCGCCTTATGCTCAAATGACTTTATGGCCCTGCGCAAAAAATCCGGCAGACGGACCGACTTGCGCGCAACCGGATCTGCATTGACGTATACCAGCTTGCCGCTCACCAGGCATTGATCGGTCCGATAGATTTCTACCCGAAAGTCGAAGCTGGACCGCCCAAGGCGCTCGACCCGTACGCAAATATCGAGCTCATCGTCATACTCAGCTGATGCGTGGTATTCCAGCTCAGCCGTGCGAACATAGAGGTCAGTGCCTTGTAATCCCAGGCCTGACGGGTAGGGATAACCAAGCGCACGGTAATATTCCGTGACACCGATATCGAAGTAGGTCAGATAGTGGCCGTTGAATACGATGCCCTGCCGGTCCACTTCTGCCCAGCGTACGCGCAGGCGGTGTACGAATCTGAAATCCTGTCTCATACGCGGCAATTCAGTCGAAGCGGTACGCGTCCATCGCGAGGATGCCGTAACTATGGCTGCGATGAATGCGCTTTCCCACGGTCCCTGATGTGCCTGCCCCAGCCGCAACAAATAGCGGGAGAAAGTGCTCCTCGCTGGGATGGTTCCGCGCCGCATGGGGGCCGTTTGTGCGATACCCGAGAAATTCACTCTTGTTACCGCGTTCAATAGTAAGCGCCAGCCATTCCTGAAAAGCAGTAACCCATTCTGGCGGTGCCGCGTCGCGCCGATGGCGGCCAAACTCGTAAAGATTATGAGTCGCACCACCTGACGCGAGTATCAGGATGCCTTCATCGCGTAACGGTCTCAGCGCCTCACCCAATTCAAAATGGGAATTCGTGCCCTGCTCCGGTTGCACCGATAATTGGGTAGCCGCAATGTCGGCCTCCGGGTACATCAGCATTAACGGGACCCATGCCCCGTGGTCCAGTCCGCGAGAAGGATGCAGTTTGGCTGCAATGCCGTCCTGCTGAAGCAACGCAGCCGCGCGCGATGCCAGTTGTGGGGCCCCGGGCGCCGGATACACCATGCGGTACAACTCCTGCGGAAAACCGAAGAAATCGTGAATCGTCTCCGGCTGAACCGTGGAACTGATGGCGGCTTCACCGCTTTCCCAGTGCGCAGAGATGACCAGTATCGCTGCAGGCCTGCCAAGTTCGCTTCCCAGATCCGCGAGGAATTCTCGGGCGGCACTGCGCTCAATGGGCAACGTCGGAGCCCCGTGTGAAACAAAAATCGCGGGGAACCGCTCAGCCATAGCGCCGACCCACCCACTCGGCAACCAGCACAGGTTTGGTCTCGCCTTCACTTTCCATGACAATATCCCAAACCATCTGTACGCCTCCTTCAATCCGCTGAAAATCTTTCAGCGTGAAGCGGGCGCGCAGGCGAGAGCCAACCTTTACCGGCGCGGTGAAGCGCAATCGGTTGAATCCATAATTGACACCCATTTTCGATTTGCCAAACTCGAGCGACTCATTGAGGAAATGGCTCAGCAGCGACATTGTCAAAAACCCGTGGGCGATAGGCGCTCCGAAAGGCGATTCACGCCGTGCGCGTTCAACGTCGACATGGATCCACTGATGATCTCCTGTCGCGTCCGCGAATTGCTGAATGCGATCTTGTGTGACTTCGAGCCAGTCGCTTACAACGACTTCCACGCCGATTTTGCCTGCCAGGTCATCCAGGCTGTTGAACACTGCTCGCGCCATCCCCGCCCCCTTTGGGCGGCAATGTACCGGATTCAAGGTACGCGCGCATTGCGCGTCGCGATTCGAGCCGGGACAATGATCCCTCGGGATGACGATGGAGAGAAAAATGCAGATCGGCATGATTGGCTTGGGCCGCATGGGCGCGAATATGGCGCGGCGCCTGGCACGTGGCGGCGTGCATGTGGGCGCGTTTGACGTAAGCCCGCTGGCGCGTAGCGCGCTCGCACGGGAGAGCGGGGTTACGCCTCATGCAGAGCTGAGCTCGCTGGTCGCCGCAATGCCGGCCCCGCGTGTCGTATGGACCATGCTGCCATCCGGTGAGGTGACCGAGCAGGCTCTACAGACGTTGGCAACCCTGCTTGCAACGGGAGATGTGCTGGTGGACGGCGGTAACGCCAACTACAAAGATTCCCAGCGACGCGCCACGTGGTTGCATGAACGCAGTATTGGCTTCGTCGATGCTGGCGTGTCCGGTGGGGTCTGGGGCCTGGAAAACGGATACGCCCTGATGCTGGGAGGAAGCAAAGAAGCGGTCGCCCATGTTGAACCATTTGTGAAACTGCTGGCGCCCGCGGCAGATCGTGGATGGATTCATTGCGGGCCGGCCGGTTCCGGGCATTACGTCAAGATGATCCACAACGGCATCGAATACGGACTGATGCAAGCCTATGCCGAAGGAATTTCAATGATGAAAGCAAAGTCGGAATTTGATCTGGACCTCGCCGCAATCACGGAAATGTGGCGTCACGGCAGTGTAGTGCGCTCATGGCTACTGGATCTGACAGCCGATTTCCTGAGGAAGGGACAGGCGCTTGAGACGATCGAGCCCATTGTTGCCGACTCGGGAGAAGGTCGCTGGACGGCGATCGAAGCGATCGAACTCGGCGTGCCAGCCCCGGTTATGAGCTTGGCGCTGATGGCG
>DATMZQ010000383.1:0-14575 GCA_035573615.1 Burkholderiales bacterium
ACCAAAGAGCTAGATGCGAATGATGCTGCTGCTGTCACCGTCCTAATGGGGGGAGCGGCCCGCACGCGCCTGGTGCCGACAGATTATTTGTGTGACGACTTGTACCCTGCGTTTCGCCACGCCGCGCGTAACTGGGTGGTCGGTGTTCAATCTGGCGTGCTACCGGACCTGCGCGATCAGCACAACCGTCTTGGCACGCGTCTGCTTGCGCACGGTCTGACGCCGTCACCGCCCACTAACGCGCGCGATGATCTACCAGCGGTACTCCAGGAAATCCTGCCGGCAGGGATTGATTTGCACCGAATGGACGGTGTGCTTTTCGGTCGTAGCCAGACTTCGCCAAACGCATTTTTTGGGCTTATCGACGGCACGCCGGTCGGTGCATTGACTGTCTGGACGCTTGCGGGCGAATGCCTTGCGCTTGCTGATGAACGGCCAGGCGAGCCGGTAACGGTTTTTTTGGATTGCCCGGGCCAGGCACCCACTTTTCAGGACGAACTCGTCATGTTGTCCGAATATGTGGCGCATCTGGCGCTGGTCCTTTCAACCTTACGGCGCAACGGCCACCGCGTACTGCTTCAAGTATTGGGAGATGCCGCCGGCGGAATTTACGTTGCCTTGGCGGCGCCTGCTACGCGCGTACTTGCATTGCCGGGTGCCAACGTACAGGTCCTGCCGCCGGCTGCTATCGTGCGTGTGCTGCGTCGGCGCAGTCCGTCCCCTGATGTGGAAGATTACCTTCGCGCGGGCGTAGTCGACACGATTATATGAGCTGCCGTTGAACCAGAATTTTTTTGCTGCTGTGGCAGCTGCCATCGGATGCGACGCGGAACAGGTATTGCTGGAAACCGATGACGGCAAGCTCTACACGCGTGGCGATATTCTTCGTGAATCGGCTCGTCTTGCCGGCTTGCTGTGTGATGCCGGCGCGGTGCGAGGCGATCGCATTGCCGTGCAGGTGGATAAGTCTCCGGCTGCGCTTTCTCTCTACCTGGCTTGCTTACGTGCCGGGCTGGTCTATCTGCCACTGAACATCGCGTATCAGCGTGCCGAGCTGGCCTATTTCCTTCAGGATGCGAGACCCCGGGTGGTCGTGTGTCGACCGGAATCATCGCCATTGCTAGGCGAGCTTTCCGCGGGACGAGCGGAGGTTTTTACGCTGGATCATCAGGGGCGCGGCTCTCTTACGGACGCCGCCGCCTCGTTGCCGCACGAATTCAAAACGGCTGACTGTGCGACTGATGATTTGGCCGTCATCATCTATACCTCGGGCACGACCGGGCGCTCCAAGGGAGCGATGGTGACTCATCGCAACCTGCTTTCGAACGCGCGCGCGTTGGTGGATTATTGGGGATTCAGCGATCGTGACGTGCTCTTGCACGCCTTGCCTGTGTTCCATATCCATGGATTGTTCGTCGCAAACCATTGCGCGTTGTTGTCCGGCGCCAAGCTGCTGTGGCATCGCAAGTTCGATCCGGTGCTCGTATTGCGGGATTTGGCACGCGCGACCGTCATGATGGGCGTACCTACGTTCTACACGAGATTGCTGGCGCATCCGGGATTCGGTCGCGATGCGTGCGAAAGCGTGCGTTTGTTCATTTCCGGTTCTGCACCGCTTCAACTCGAGACGTTCAAGGAATTCAAGGAACGCAGCGGGCACTCCATTCTGGAACGCTATGGCATGTCCGAGGCCGGCATGATCTGTTCCAATCCGCTGCACGGAGAACGCCGCGCAGGCAGTGTCGGTTTGCCATTGCCTGGTGTATCGGTAAGGATCGCGCAAGACTACGACATCCCGGTCGCACCGGGTGCAGTCGGCGGAATACAGATCAAAGGGGAGAACGTATTCGCCGGTTACTGGGAGAATCCCGACAAGACCCGGCTTGAATTTACCGATGACGGATATTTTCGCACCGGAGATCTTGGCGCATTCGATAGCGACGGATATTTGTCGATCGTAGGCCGTGCCAAGGATCTGATCATCAGTGGGGGATATAACGTTTACCCCAAGGAAATTGAAATTGCGCTTGATGCGCTGCCAGGCGTTATGGAGTCTGCCGTTTTTGGCATTCCGCATGCTGATTTTGGCGAGGCCGTTGCGGCGGTGCTGGTGCCAAAGCAAGGAGTGCTGCTTGACACGACAGCCATGATTGTCGAGCTAAGGAAAAACCTCGCTAATTATAAAGTGCCGAAGCAGATACTTCTGGTCGAGGAGTTGCCGCGCAACGCGATGGGCAAAGTGCAAAAAGCCTTGTTGCGAGAGCGTTATGCCAAGCAGATCACGGCAGGATAAATATTGGGCGATGAACGAACGGACCGGCAATAGTTTGTTATCGCGAGCCTATCAAAATAGCGACCACAACATCCTGGTGGCAAGGATAAACAGAATAACGGCAAAGGTCTTTTTCAAGGTACTGACCGGCATGCGGTGGGTTAGCCTTGCGCCCCATGGCACCGTAATGAACGTACCCAGCACGATACCGATCAGGGCAGGCAAATAGACATATCCCACGCTAAGGGCCGGTAAGTGGTCTTTGCCCAATCCCGTCACGATGAAGCCCACTGTACCGGCGATGGCTATCGGCAGGCCGAGCGCCGCTGAGGTACCGATGGCCTGACGCATCGGAACGTTACAAAGGCTCATGAAAGGAATGGTCATTACCCCACCGCCGACGCCTACCAGGCTGGAAACTATGCCGATGACGAGCGCTGCTACTGTCATTCCCGGTTTATCGGGCAGTTGCCGTGTCGGCTTCGGCTTCACGTTGGCGAACATCTGTACTGCAGAGTAATAGACAAAAATTACGAAAAATATGGCGAGATATTTGGATTTCAGTTGATCGGCGACGACAGCGCCAAGCAAAGTACCCACAACCAACCCTGGAACTGCTGCGCGCAAAATGTCCCAGCGCACTGCTCCATGCTTCTGGTGAGCCCGCAAACTGGCAAGCGACGTGAAGACGATGCTCGCAATCGAAGTCCCTAGTGCAAGGTGCAACAGGCGATCTGCTGGAAAGCCCTGCAAGGTGAATAAATACACCATCAGTGTGACCAGCATTAAGCCGCCGCCGATACCGAGCAGCCCTGCGAAGAAGCCCACGAACAGTCCCATCAACAGATAGACCATCCACCACAAATCCATGGCGGCCGCCTAGAACAATTTCATGACAAACGCTGCCTCGTTTGGATCAACCGGTGTAATCGATAGCCGATTGCCCCGCTGCAGCACTCGCATCGATGCCAATTGCGGATGGGAGCGCAACTCGGGAAGACCAATCACCCGTGTCTTTCTGACCAGCGTCACATCGACATTGAACCAACGCGGATGGTCGCGGGACGCCTTCGGATCGAAGTATTCGCTGGTACGGTCGAATTGGGTTTCGTCTGGATAGGCCCGCTTTGAAACGCGTGCAATGCCTGCAATGCCGGGCTCTGGGCAACTCGAATGGTAAAAAAATACGCGATCCCCGATGCGCATTTGGTCGCGCATGAAATTACGAGCCTGATAGTTGCGCACGCCCCACCATGCAGCAGTTTTCCCCGGAGCCTGAGCCAGATCATCAATGCCGAATACACTCGGCTCGGATTTCATCAGCCAATAATTCATGTTTCAGTGACGCAAAAAAAAGCTCCGGGGTCCGGAACTTTTGGTATGGCAAATGGCGCAAGGCATAGGGCGCGAAGCCACCTCGGTACGATTGTGACTGCGCAAGATGGGGAGCCCCCCGCGATTCCCGTCAGGCCGGCATCTTGAACCTAGGGTCCAAGGCGGTCGCATTCCGAGCACATCAGGCGCTTCCGATTGGGACGCGCACAACAGCGCTACTTTAGGCAGCAACCAAGTCGATTAACATTGGTTCAAAGAATTACAACCTGACGAACGCCGCAGGGGACATTGACTCGCATCAGAACAACTCATCCTGACCATTCATCGCCTGGTCAATCGTTGTCTGCATGCGAAAGATTCTACGCTTAAATTCGCCGACATCAAACCCGCCGTCCATCCTGCTGGAAAGGAATTCGTGTGTAATATTCAACGCCGCCATGATGGCTACGCGTTCCACGCCGATGACTTTGCCGGCATCTCGAATTTCGCGCATCTTGATATTCAGGTACTCGATAGCCTTCAGCAAGTCTTTTTGTTCGTCTTCCTGGCACGCAATACGAAACTCGCGTCCCATGATATTCACGTCGAGGCCGCCTTTGGTCTGGGCACTCATTCTGCGCCATCCGGGATCTGGGTTAACAAAGTCTCCAGGCGCGTCTTCGCGATGTTTACTTTATCTGCGAGGCGCTTGTTCTCGCTTTGAACAGAAGTCAAATTCTGCCGCAGCTGGGAGTTATCCTCGCGGAGCTTCTGGGTCAGCTTGATGAGCTGACTGATCTTGTCATCGAGCGCGGTAAGTTCAGCTTCCATGAGGACACTATAATTATGAAAACCGTGAAAAGTCAACTGCTAACGCATTTTTTTGAAAGTGCTTTGGCATATGTGGCCGATCCCTGCCCTCCCTCGGCTTAGAGCGGTCTGCCAGCGATCCGTTGTCCGTGCCAGACATGTAATTGACATTAATCCCGATGTTGGGATTCCGGGGATCGGCTAGAATCCCGGCACGTTCTCGGGTGCCCCGAACAGTTCCAGTAAGGGGTCAAACGGGAAACAGGTGAGCGACTTTAAAATCTTTTAGGCGCAATTCCTGTGCTGCCCCCGCAACGGTAAGCGACTGGTGGGGCGTATCAAGATGCCACTGGGGAGGCCGGGAACTTTCCGTCCCCTTGGGAAGGCGATACGTCCAAGCGCAAGCCCGGATACCGGCCCCTGGATGCAACGGAGATCCGCGTGGGGCGGGCATTCCGGTGTCGGCATGTCCTTCACCCTGCTTTCCCTGTGGCTGAACTCCCTTTTTAAATTCGCGCATACGGCGGGTTTGCGCATCAAGGGGCAGCCATGAAACTGATGCGGGTACACCTGTTGTTGGCCGGCGCGCTAGTGAGCACCAACGCCTCTGCGCAAAAATCGCAGGAGCTTGTTGCTGAAGAGGTGGTGGTGACGGCGACAAGATTCGACGATCTTTCTGTCGATAAACCACTCAGCATAACCACCATCACTTCCGATGAGATCCGGCGATCGCCGGCTCGCACCGTACCGGAACTGCTGTCCTACCAGGTCGGCATCGGCGGCCGCGACCTTTTCGGCAACAACGCTGCGCAGGCGACTGTCGACATGCGCGGGTTCGGCGCGACCGCCGCTCAGAACACGCTGGTGCTGCTCGACGGCAGAAAAATGAACGATATCGACCTTTCGGGCGTGCAGTGGTCAGCATTACCACTGGATTCCATCGACCGTATAGAAATCATCCGCGGCAGCGGCGCCGTACAGTATGGGGACGGCGCGGTCGGCGGGGTTATAAACATCATCACGCGCAAGCCGGGAAAGGATGGCCCGCAGGCGACGATTGCGGCTGGCGTCGGCAGTTTCGACACCTACCAGGCTCGAGCGAGCGGCGAACTGGGGAGCGATAACGCTGGCCTGCGCCTAGGTGGCGCCTACTACGATTCCAATGGCTACCGCGACAACAATCGTAATATCCAGTCGACCGCTTCGGCCGAAGGACGCTGGAAGGGTTCGATCGGAGACATCTCACTGCGTTTTGGCGGTGCTAGCGAGAATCTGCGCCTGCCGGGCGCGCGCACCGTCCAACCGAGCATCGGACTCAACGAACTTGAGACCGACCGCACAGGAACGTCGACGCCGAAGGACTATGCGTTGCGGGACGATAACGTGCTGCAATTCGATTGGTCGCGCGCGGATGGTGCAATCTCCGAGGTGGTGGGCGTGTCCTATCGCAAGAAGGAACAGAAATCGTATTTTGACTTCAACGGATTTCCCGACTACCGCGAAATCGATCTCGACGTTCTTGCATTGACACCGCGGATGCGTTTCGATCATTCACAACTCGGGCTGAACGGCAACTTTGTCGTCGGCTTCGATTGGTATACGTGGAACTACGATCTCGCCCTGTCCGCCTCGCCGACCACCATCGCCCAACCTGTACATAAGGTCGATGCCCGGCAGGAAAACCGTGCGATTTATGTTCTGGAATCGCTTAAACCGACGCCTCGCATGACGCTGACCGGGGGAGCCCGCGTCGAATGGTTTGATATCGATGCGAGCGATACCTTCGACGCAACGGCACCAAATCCAACTTTTATTAATGGCGGATCGCCCAGCGGCAACCAGAGCGACCGCCAGTTCGCATGGGAAGTCGGGCTCCGGCAGGCACTGACCGAACAATGGTCGGGATACACTCGCGCAACGCGAGCCTATCGTTTTGCGACTGTGGACGAGACCTACGAGACCACCGCGCTTTTCGAGCAGTCGTTCCAGTTCCTGCGGCCGCAGACGTCGATCACCTACGAAGTGGGTGTCGATTGGCGCGCGTCGATGACAGACGCACGTATCGGAGTCTTTCAGACCGACGTGAAGGATGAGATTCACCTGGATGCTTTTACTTCAGGAATCGGCAATACGAACCTTCCGCCCTCACGGCGTCGCGGCGTCGAATTCGAAATGGGTGTGCAACCAGCGGAGAGGGTCGATCTCAGGCTCACCTATACCTACACGGACGCTAGATTCCTCGAAGGTGAATTCCCCGGTGGTCCCTTTTCAATCACCAACGTTAATATCGTCGGCAAAACGGTGCCGCTGGTGCCGCGGCACAAGGCAACCCTCAATGGCAACTGGGGCATCACCCCATCGACGAATCTGTCGGGAGCGGTCGTTTATGTGAGCGAGCAATTCATGGACAACGACGAGGCGAACAACCTCGGTGTGAAGATTCCCGGCTACACCGTGGTCGATTTCAAGCTCACGCAGCAAGTCGGTGCAGCGCGGTTTGGCGTGGCCGTGAACAATGCGCTCAATGAAAAGTACTTCAACTATGCGGTCCGTTCACAGTTCACGCCGGACCGCTACAACGCTTATCCACTGCCCGAACGCACGTTTATGGCATTCGTGGAATACAAGTTCGGAAAATAACCTCAGTTCCGGGACATCTGTATTGACTGGGTTCCCAAGACGGTCGCCTGTCCGTTACTGCCCGGATTTGTTATTGTGCGGGCCATGCAAGAAATGACCGGCACCGAGCTTTATTTCCGTTTGCTCCGTTATGTCAAACCATACTGGGGCGTTTTCGCGCTGTCCATTTTGGGTATGCTGATTACGGCGGCCACGGAAGTTGCGCTTCCGGTTGCCGTCAAACCTTTTCTGGATGGAACCTTCGTCAAGAAGGACCCGTTTCTAGTCACGTGGGTCCCGGTATTAATGGTGTTGCTGTATGTGATTCGAGGCGCCGGCGCCTACATAGGAACCTATGCCAGCACGTGGGTCGGCAATAAAGTGGTGATGGATTTGCGCGACCAGATGTTCCGCCGCATGCTTGCACTCCCGCTTGGCTATTTTCACGACAATACAACGGGCAACTTGATCTCACGCTTTACTTTCGATGCAGCCCAGGTAACTGGTGCCGCAACCAATGTGGTCACGGTGCTGGTCAAGGATTCGGTCACGATACTGGGACTGCTGACCTACCTGTTGTACATAGACTGGAAGCTCACGCTGATATCTTTGATCATGGTGCCCCCGATTGCAGTTGTGGTTCGCTATTTTAATGTCCGATTACGCAACATGAGCCGCAAGACGCAGGAAGCGATGGGGGACATTACCCAAGTTCTTCAGGAAACCATCGAATGCAATAAAGTCGTCAAGATTTTCGGTGGACAGGCTTACGAAGCAAAACGATTCGCGGATACGAGCAACAGGTTGCGCGGGTTCACCATGAAACAGACTGCTGCCGCGGCTGCCAATGTGCCGATCGTGCAATTGCTCGCAGCCATAGCCGTTGCCGTTGTGGTTTATTACGCTACCGTGCAGGCACAGTCGGATGCCACGACAGTCGGCGGATTTGTGTCCTTTCTGGCCGCGATGTTGCTGCTGACCCCGCCTCTGAAAAGGCTCACGGGCGTCGCTGAATATCTCCAGCGCGGCCTTGCGGCCGCTGAAAGCGTGTTCGCGCTGCTGGATGAAAAGCCCGAAACAGATACGGGCAAAATTCCACTGCAGCGCGCCCGGGGCGACATTGCATTTCGCCAGGTCAATTTCCGCTATGCGCGCGCAGAGCACAGCGCGTTGAGGAATGTCACGCTGTCAATTAGCGCGGGAGAGACCATTGCGCTGGTTGGATCATCGGGAGGCGGCAAGACCACGTTCGCCAATATGGTTCCACGTTTCTACCATCCCGACTCCGGTACCATTACGATTGACGGACATGATATCGAAGCTTTATCGCTGGCGGACCTGCGGCGCAATATTGCATTGGTAAGCCAGGAAGTCGCTCTCTTCAACGATACAGTGTCGGCTAACATTGCCTATGGTCAGGCGGCCGGAGCCAGCCGCCACGCCATTGAACGCGCCGCAGAAGCGGCGCATGCTCTGGAGTTCATACAGGCGATGCCTCACGGCTTTGATACGCTGATCGGTGAAAATGGCGTTAGATTGTCGGGTGGTCAACGCCAGCGGCTGGCGATAGCACGGACCGTGCTGAAGGATGCGCCCATCCTGATCCTGGACGAAGCCACATCGGCTCTCGACTCGGAATCCGAGAAGCATGTGCAGGCGGCGCTCGAACAATTGATGCAGGGCCGGACCACGATCGTGATCGCACACCGGCTGTCGACTATCGAAAATGCGGATCGGATAGTGGTGCTCGATAATGGCGAAATCGCCCAGATAGGCACCCATGCCCAACTGCTCGCGGAAGGTGGAATCTACGCCAAACTCTATCGCATCCAATACGCCGCGGGCGGTACGCAGCCAGAGGCCGAATTGCATTCAGTTGCTTGATGCTGGTGCGCAACTGACAGGGCATCGAAGACTGCGGTCTCACAGTGGAATGTTGCGGTGACTATTCAGGAAACACAGTGTGTCCAAGCGTCCGGGTCCGTCAAGCCCGTCATTGATCGGAACCGTTGCGAAGGCAAACAGGCGTGCGTGGCGGTCTGCCCTTACAACGTGTTCCGCATAGCGACCGTGACTGCAGACTTGCGCCGTGGGCTGAGTCTGCGCGGGAAGTTGAAGGGGTACGCCCACCGCTGGCAACAAGCCTTTGCTGCGAATGCTGACGCCTGCCATGCATGCGGGCTATGCGTTGCGGCGTGTCCCGAGAAGGCAATTACGCTGGTTCGTTCGATCTAGCGGCGTCCGCGTCGATTACCCCTGCTTCTCGGCCCATTACTCCAGGTCAACAAATGGCACGCCGCTTGCCAGTTCTTCGGAAAGCGCCCTATCGGCCGCTTAATCGAAGGAGAACATCATGGGCAAATATTTTCTGGCTTGGTTACTGGGCGTACCGTTTTTCGTATTGGTGATCCTGTATCTATTCTTTCACTGAGGGCGTTGCCTCATTGATGGAAATTCACGGATAGCATGGACCAGGCGCGGGGCCTTTACGTAAAACTTGCAGGACAGCTGTAACTGGTACAAGCAATTTTCTATCTCGGGGAGGTAATTTACTCAAGCAGCCTCGGCACATCGGCGGCGCGCGGTGGCACAACCATTGCAAACGACAAGATTGTAGTAAGTGCGTCGCTAAGTATAGAATCGAGGAGAACAGACTCATGCATCTTGAACACAAGCCTCGGCCCGCATTCCGCATCGTTCGCGGTTCATCAGGTCTTTGGGAAGTTATTGAAGAAGGAATTCGTGAAGCGCTTGGGTTATTCAGAGCTCCGCAGGCGGCCTTGTCTTATGCCTGCCATCTGGCGGCCATGCGCGAGGGGTCCGTGGTAATGGTATTCGACAGAATCCCGATGAGCACACGAGCGAACGTCGTCGACCATCGCGGCCCTAGGCGCTTGCAATGATGCGTCGCGTGGAGCAACTACCCACAAGCCCCGTCAGGCGGGCTGCCGCGGCGCTGGTCAAAGTCATACCCATGCTCGTTGGGGCAACGCTACTGAGTGCATGCCAGCATGGCCCTACTGTTTTCGATGATCCGTCCGCAATAGCTGTGCTTGCGGCTACGCCTGGCAGTGCCGTCCATGGAGTGGTGACATTCATTCGGGCTGGTGAGGCAACTCTGGTAAATGCGAACTTATCCGGATTTAAGCCCAACAGTACGCACGGCATGCACATACACGTAATTGGCGACTGCTCTGCGCACGATGCCAGCAGCACGGGAGAGCATTTCAACCCCCAATCGTCCCGGCATGGTGCGCCAGGCGCGGCCGAGCATCACGCCGGCGACTTGGGAAACATTACTGCCGATGCAGTCGGAAACGTCTACGCGACGTTCAAGATCACCGAAGGCAGCTTCGGAACGGGAGATGACAGCATTATCGGCCGCGGCCTGGTAGTGCATGCCGACAGGGATGACCTTAATTCGCAGCCGGCTGGAAACTCCGGCGTCCGACTTGCATGTGGCAGCATTACGCGCAATCCAGACCGAATGACCGTTGCGAAAAGCGGGTAATCGCGACTCTTAGTGTGCCTTGTCCCAGTTGGGCCCCACGCCGAGGTCGACAGCCAGGGGAACATCCAGGGTTGCAACGCTGTTCATTAATTGCGGCAGCCCGGTCTTGATCACATCAATTTCCGCCTCCGGCACTTCAAGCACCAGTTCGTCGTGCACTTGCATCACGAGCCTGCTCTTCCGTCCGGTAGACGAAATCCAGCGATGCACGGCAATCATGGCGAGCTTGATCAGATCCGCTGCGGTCCCCTGCATGGGAGCATTGATTGCGGCACGCTCGGAGCCCTGACGCCGTGGGCCATTGCTTGCATTGATGTCCGGCAAGTAGAGCCTGCGCCCGAATACGGTTTCCACATAACCCAGCTTGCGGGCCGTTTCGCGTGTCCGTTCCATGTAGTTCCTAACACCGGGATAGCGCAAAAAATAGCGTTCCATATATTGCTGGGCTGCCGCTCGTTCGATGCCGAGCTGCGTAGCAAGCCCAAATGCCGACATGCCATAGATCAGGCCGAAGTTAATGACTTTGGCGTAGCGACGCTGCTCGCTGGTCACGGCGGCCGAATCAACACCAAAAATTTCTGACGCGGTGTGTCTGTGCACGTCCTCTCCGGCAGCGAAGGCGTGCAGTAATCCTTTGTCCTGTGACAGGTGCGCCATGATGCGCAATTCCACTTGCGAATAGTCGGCTGAAACAATGACCGAGCCCGGTGCTGCCACGAACGCTTCGCGGATGCGGCGGCCTTCCGCAGTGCGAATGGGAATGTTCTGAAGATTGGGTTCGTTACTGGAGAGCCGTCCCGTCACCGCCACTGCCTGGGCATAATTGGTGTGCACACGGCCGGTCTCGGCGTTTACCATCCGCGGCAGTTTGTCTGTATAGGTGGACTTCAGTTTCGACAAGCCGCGGTATTCCAAGATCAGCTTCGGCAAGGGATGATCCAGCGCCAACTGCTGCAATACGTCCTCGTCTGTCGACGGTACGCCGCTCGGCGTTTTTTTGATCACTGGCAGTCCCTGCCGCTCGAACAAAATCTCCTGCAATTGTTTCGGAGAATTCAGATTGAACGGCTGGCCCGCCTGCAGGTGCACGCTTTGCTCGATTTCCATCAGCTTGATACCGAGCTCGCGACTCTGCTGTTCGAGCAATTGCGCGTCAAGCAGTACGCCATGGCGTTCCATGGCGAACAGGACTTGGGAAACGGGCATCTCGATTTCGCGATAGATGCGCAACAGCTTCGCATCCTGCTCGATCTGCGGGTGCAGCACCTGGTGCAACTGCAATGCTACGTCGGCATCTTCCGCCGCGTACTCGGCGGCACGAGTCAATTCGACTTGCTCAAATGAAATCCGCGCTGCCCCTTTGCCGGTAACATCATCGTAAGTGGTCGTCGTCATGTTCAGATGACGGCTTGCAAGGTTATCCATGTCATGCGGACGATGACTTTCCAGCACGTAAGACTGCAGCGTTATGTCGTGTTCTACCCCGGCGAGTTTTATCCCGCAGTTGGCGAAGACATGCCTGTCGTACTTCGAATTCTGTCCCAGCTTCCGCGCTCCTTCGTCTTCCAGCCAATCCTTCAAGGCGGTCAGGACATGTTCGCGGGAAAGCTGCATCGGCGCACCGGCGTACGCATGACCGACCGGAATGTAGGCGCCGCCATGGGCTTCAATTGAGAGCGCGATGCCGACCAGATGCGTCGTCATTGGATCGAGGGTGGTTGTTTCAGTCTCCAGCGATACGAGCGGAGCAGGCTTGATTTTCGCGATCCACGCGCGCAATTGCTCATCGGTAAGAATGGTCTCATAGGTCCGCTGGTGAGTGTGCGGACGTGAAACAGCCGTTTCTTTCGTATCCTGATCGGCCGTTCCCAGCGCTTTATCCTGAAGCTCTCGCAACAATCCCCTGAACTCCAGCTTCTCGAACAGACGCCTGAGTTCAGGTACGTTGTGCGGCTGGGGTGCCAGCTGCTCTACGTCAACCGGCAACGGAACGTCGCATTTGATGCTGAGCAGTTTTTTTGCGGTGGGCAGCCATGGCAGCGCCTTGCGCAGGTTCTCGCCGACTGCACCCGGGATTTCGTCGGCATGGCGGATGACTTCATCGAGCGAGCCGTACAACAGCAGCCACTTTACGGCCGTCTTTGGGCCGACTTTATCGACGCCCGGGATGTTGTCCACCGAATCGCCAATCAGCGTCAGATAGTCGACCATCTGCGCCGGCTTGATGCCAAACTTCTGCTCGACGCCCTTTTCATCAAGCGACTCGCTTGACATCGTATTGACCAAACTCACCATCGGATTGACAAGCTGTGTAATGTCCTTGTCGCTGGTTGAAATGATGGTGTGCACGCCCCGTGCTTCAGCCTGTTTCGCCAAGGTGCCGATTACATCGTCCGCCTCCACGCCATCCACCATGAGCAGCGGCCACCCCATGGCGCGGACACTATCGTGCAGAGGCTCGATTTGTCTCGCCAAATCATCCGGCATGGTCGCCCGCGTGGCCTTGTATTGCGGATACCAATCGTCGCGGAAGGTCTTTCCTTTTGCGTCGAATACGCAGGCTATATAATCCGCCGACGTTTCGTTTCTTAGTTTTTGCAGCATGCTAAGCACGCCTTTCACTGCACCAGTCGGTTCACCTTGCCGGGTGCGCAAGTCGGGAAGTGCGTGAAATGCGCGATAGAGGTAGGAAGATCCATCCACCAGTACTAGCGTTTTCATTGGCGATCAGCGGGAAACATCAACATGAGCGAAAAACAGAAGGTGCCGGTTCCGCTCGCTCCAGAATTTGCCGAGAAGGCATGGTCTGCGCGGGAATCATGGCGAGTGTTTGGAATTATGGCAGAGTTTGTGGAAGCGACCGAGCGCCTGGCCCATATTCGCCCGGCAGTCAGCGTATTCGGCAGCGCGCGGACCAGGCCCGATCATGGCTATTACGCGCTCGGAGAAGCCATCGGCCGCAAGCTCTCCGACGCGGGGTTTGCCGTCATTTCCGGCGGTGGGCCGGGCATCATGGAATCAGTCAACAAGGGCGCGTACGCCGGACGATCGCTTTCCGTAGGTCTGAATATCCAATTGCCCCATGAACAGAGCGCTAATGCATATCAGGACGTCAGCCAGACATTCCGGCATTTCTTTGCGCGCAAGGTCATGTTCGCAAAATTTGCGTGCGCATACGTCGTGCTACCCGGTGGATTCGGCACGCTGGATGAACTCGGCGAAATCCTGACGCTCGTTCAAACTGGGAAAATCCGCCGCATCCCGATCATTCTGGTAGGCGGGGCTTTTTGGCGTGGCTTGCTGGATTGGATCGCAGACCGCATGGTCTCGGAAGCCATGATCAATCCGGAAGATATGGATTTGATCCAGATGATTGACGATCCGGGCTATGTCGTCGACGCGATATTCGACCACTACGAGAAGCGCGGGTTTGAGTTGACCGCGGCCGAACGCGAAGCGCAGCTCAATCTATAGAGCCATTTGATGTCAGTTTTTACGACCGTTACCCGGGAACAGCTTTCCGCGTGGCTGAAGAACTACTCTATCGGCGTTCCGACGAGCCTGGAAGGCATCCTGTCTGGAATTGAAAACACTAATTACTTTGTCACCACCACGCATGGCCGCTTCGTACTCACACTGTTCGAAAAGCTGACTCGCAATGAATTGCCGTTCTATCTGAATCTGATGGCACATCTGTCCAGCCACGGGTTGCCGTGCCCGAAGCCGATCGCGAATCTGCAAAACCAGTTGCTTGGGGAACTCAACGGCAAGCCTGCCGCCATCGTATCTTGCCTGGAAGGTCAACCGGTGACGGATCCCGCTCCCCTGCATTGCGCAAGGGTTGGCGAAGTTCTGGCGGAAATGCACCTGGCTGGAAGAACCTACCAAGGTCAATTGGATAACTTGCGAGGCGCCGAATGGTGGACTGCGTGTGCGCCTGAAATTTATCCTTTTCTCAAACCCGAAGATGCCGAATTGCTCAAGTCCGAAATCCACTACCAGCAAAGACAGAACCGGAAAGGGCTCCCGCGTGGGGTGGTGCATGCCGA
>DATMZQ010000384.1:0-8441 GCA_035573615.1 Burkholderiales bacterium
AGATCGAGTCGCCACAAGGCAGCTGGTTTTCCTTGACGCCGAGCGTGGCGAACAGCCGTCCCGCGACAGCGACCGCGCATGCACGTCCATGGCGGCGCGCATAGGCAAGGACATGCGCCGCTTGTTGACCGTGCACCCGCAGTGCGGTGTAGCCGCCGTGCATGAACAGTTCGGGAACCTCGGCACGTAACCCAAGCAGTCGTCTCGTGAAATGCAGTTTGGCGCGGCCATCGCGCATATGGCTGAAGATCTCATCGGGAGAATCCGTGCGAGCCAGCAATCGCCGGCGCACCTCGTAGTCGACCGGACGACGATTGTCCGGATCGACCAGCGAAAAATCCCAGATCTCATTGCCCTGGTAGCAGTCCGGCACCCCCGGCGAGGTGAACTTGATCAGGACCATCGACAGGCTGTTCAGCATGCCCAGCCAGATCAGCGGACGCACCGCTTCGCGCAAATCCTCCAGGAACAGATTGCGCCCAGTGCCGGAGAGCAGCGCACGCACGAACTGGGTTACCGCCAGTTCGTACTCTTCGTTATGGTTCACCCAGCTGGTATGGGTTTTTGCCTCTCGCACTGCCTTCAGCAGGTAACGCTCGATGCGCACGCAATAGTCGTCGAGTCCGTCAGAGCCTTCATCGACAGGAAAGCTGCCAATCAGCGTCTGGTAGAGCAGGTATTCGTCATTCCGGGCCGGTGCAAGCTGGTCATCTACCCTGCGCTTTTTGCTGCGATTGAGCCGGCTCCAGCGCCGCAACTTCAGGCGCCACGCTGCCGGAAGCTCGGACAGCACATCGATGCGCATGCGCACATCCTCGGAACGCTTGTTGTCATGCGTGGATGTTGCAAGCATCGTATGCGGCCATTTGGCCGCGCGGTCGGCGCTCGCGCCGTGAAAGGCACTGACACTGTAACCAAATGTCGCTGGATCGCCGCCCACGTCGTTGAGTGACAGCAGCCGGTTGTAAATATAGAAACTCGTGTCTTCCACGCCTTTTGCCATTACGGGCGCGGTCACCTGTTGAAACTTGCGCGCAAAGTAGCGCACCTGCGCAGCTTCAGGCCCAGCCGCTTCGGCCAGCAGTGCTGATTTGATGAAATCGAAAATGCTGTTGTGAGCCGGGCCGATGCGCCGGCGCGCACGCTCAACTGCCCATTCGATGTAGCGCCGGTCCTCCGCGGTGACCTCGTCAGCAATATAAGTGCGGTAGACCGGAAACGCGATAATGACTTCCGTCAGCGCCTGGCGCAGGGAATTCAACGTGTAGTCCCGGGTGTGGCGATCGGCGCGCGCAATGCGCGACAGCAGACTGCTCAGCATGGTCAGTTCGCTGGCCAGTGCCCCGTGCAACACCAGCCGCTTGCAGTCTGCTGCAACCTCTTCAAACGATGCGCGCTGTGCGGTAAACGCCTGGTATATGCGCGTAAACGGCGCCTGCACCGCGGTATCGACGAATAACCCATTAACCAGGTTAGCGAAACGATAACCAGTCGTGCCATCGACCGCCCACGTTTCCGGAATCGTTTCGAAGGGCGCAATGATTTTTTCGATTGTGACATAGGGAGGCTCATGGCCGGCGTTGTCCGGCCTTTGCTGCGCGAGCGCGGCAGTGGTTTCGCGCAATCGCTGGAAATAGCTCGCTGGATCAAACAGGCCATCAGGATGATCGATGCGCAGCCCGTCCACCTGGCCAGCCGCCACGAGTTCGAACACCAGCTTGTGGGTTGCCTGGAAAACCGCTTCGTCTTCCACGCGCAAGGCGGCAAGCTCGTTGATGTCGAAAAAACGCCGGTAATTTATTTCATCGGCGGCAACGCGCCAGAACGCCAACCGGTAAGCTTGTGCTTCGAGCAACTGGTGCAGGAGATCGAAGCTGGCCGGTTGGCCCGGGACGCCGTTCAAGGAACGCAGCGCTGCGTCGATTGCGCTACCCATCTCGCTGTACGCTGCAACGATTTCTGCAAGGCGTCGTTTGCAGTGTTCCTTTGCGCCGTGGCGCGCAGGTCTTTCTTCCGGAGCGATGCTATTGCGCGGCGGCAGAGCGCTCAGCGCAGTAGTCACGGTTTTCAACTCGCCGAGCGCCGTGCCAGGGATGCCGGAAATCGATGCGGCGCCCAGTACATGAGCCAGTATGTGCGGATACTCGGCTGGATCAATGGGAAACCGGCTATCGTAGTAATGGATGCTGAAGCTGCCCGTGCCCGCGTCGAAGCCAAGCGTGATCTCGCCTCGCTCGAGCACAAGACCGTAATGATCTCCGAGCACCGGCACCAGCACGCGGTTGATCAGATCGGGATTCGCCGGGCGCCAGTCGATGTCGAAGTAGTCCGCATAAAGCGAAGCCTGGCCGTTTTCCAGGACGTCGAGCCACCAGGCATTGTCCCCGCCAAGAACACCCATATGGTTGGGCACCATATCGATCATCTGCGCCATGCCGTGCGCGCGCAGCGCGGCAACAAAAGCCTTGAGGTCGTCCGCGTCGCCGATTTCCGGATTCAGTGTCTGGTGATCGACAATGTCGTAGCCGTGCAGGCTGCCTGGACGGGCGCGAAGATACGGCGAACAGTAAACATGGCTGATGCCAAGCTCGGCCAGATACGGGATGATCGTCATCGCGTCGCGCAAACGAAAGCCGCCATGTAGTTGCAGCCGGTACGTCGCGCGCGGAATCCGCGTCGCTGGCGAAAAGGTCTGCCGGCGTTTCGTTTCCGCGGTGGGCCGCGCGCGCTGCGGCCGCTCGCCGTTCATGTGCTCGGGCGAATAGGCCTCCGCATGTCTGGCCTCAGGCACGAATAGGCTCCAGCGTCCATAACGCAGACCAGCCGGGAAGCGGACCGGGCAACGTTCCTGCTGGCGCGGCAAAGAGTATGTCTCCTGGCGCAGCTGCGACATTTGCCCATGCGGCATCAGAAAAATTGGCACGCAGGTGCAGCCGGGAGCGATCCCCTAGCGTCCAATCTACGCACAGGCCTGCGCCATCGACCGCAAAGCGTGCTTCATGCGTAGAACCGGCCATATGGGGCACAAGGTAACGGCGCCGCAACTCAAGCAGATCGCTGATCAGCGTGTGCCATCGGGCATGCTCTGCTTTCACAAGCTCGCTCCAATTGAGCTTGGACGCCAGAAAGGTTTGTTCCGTTCCGGGGTCCGGGATACCCGCCTGGGCTTGCGGCGTGCGGAAGCGCTCGAATGCAGCAAACTCCTCGCGCCGTCCCTGCACGACCTTGTGCGCCAACTCGGGACCGAAGTCGCAGAAAAACAAAAACGGCGAACTGGCCGAGAATTCCTCGCCCATGAACAACAATGGTATCGATGGGGCAAGCAGCAGACAGATCGTTTCCAGGCGCTGCACCGGGTCAGGTGCCAACGCGCTGAGCCGTTCTCCCAGCGCGCGGTTGCCGATCTGATCATGGTTCTGAATGAAGTTCACGAAGGCGCTTGGTGGCAAGCCCGCTGAAAGTTCTCCGCGCGCGCGCCCGCCACGATGCTCTGAAATTTCTCCCTGGTAGCCAAATCCCTGCGCCAGTGCGCGCCCCAGCCACCATAACGGCTTCTGCGCATAATCGCGGTAATAGCCGTCGCGCTCACCCGTAGCCAGAACGTGGAATGCATGGTGAACATCGTCATTCCATTGCGCGGTCGCGTAGCGCGGCTGGCCTCGCTCGCGTATCAGGCGCGCGGCCTCATTGCGGTCGTTTTCGAGCACCAGGTGCACTTCTCGGTGGTGTCCAGGCCCCGCGCGCACGGCCGCTGCCAGCTCATCAACGATATCGGGATGCGAGTCGTCTGCGATGGCATGCACCGCGTCCAGACGCAAGCCATCGAAATTGAATTCTTCAAGCCAGTAGAGCGCGTTGTGGATGAAGAAGTCGCGAACTACACGGGAGCGTTCGCCATCAAAATTAATCGCCGCGCCCCACGGGGTGGCGTGCGCAGGATTAAAAAACTGCGGTGCGTAGACGTGCAGGTAGTTCCCTTCCGGACCGAAATGGTTATAGACCACGTCCAGCAAAATCATGAGTCCACGCGCATGCGCCGCGGCCACCAGGCTTTTGAGGTCCTCCGGCGAGCCGTACGAGGAATCAGGCGCGAAGGGCAGCACGCCGTCGTAGCCCCAGTTGCGCTTGCCCGGAAAGTCCGCCACTGGCATGAGTTCCACCGCAGTGACACCCAGCCGCACCAGGTAATTGAGCCGTTCAATTGCCGCGTTGAACGTTCCTGCTTGCGTGAAGGCGCCGACGTGCAGTTCGTAGATAACTGCTTCTTCCCAGGGACGCCCGCGCCAGGACGCATCTGGCCACTCAAAAGCATGTGGATCAACTACTGCGCTTGCTCCGTGCACGTCCTGCGGATTGTAGCGAGACGCAGGATCCGGCACGCTGATGCGCTGATCGATACAGAAGGAATAGCGCGTGCCGTGTTCGATCCCGGCAAGTGTCAATGCAAACCAGCCTTCGCCGGTCGGGAGCATGGGCGCGTTCGTTTTGCCCTGTGTATGAACAATATCCAGCCTTACCTCGGAGGCCTGGGGCGCCCAGAGCTTGAAACGCACCGCACCGTGGCCGTCGAATTCGGCACCGAACGGCATGTGATGGTGGCGTTTCATTCCACTCGTGAAATCTGGCGCAACAAAGCGAGCGAGCGACCCTGCAACGGATAAATTTCGCCGCTACGCAACGTGCCATGCTGTGGCTTGCCGGTATTGAAGGCGGTATCGATCTGCGCGAACCATTCCCTGGGTGAAGTTGCTGCGCTGGGGAGACAAAATGGAACCGTATCGTGATGCGCATTGAACAGCAGCAGGAAGCTGGCGTCCCGCACCGGCCGCCCCCGCATGTCGGTTTCTCCCAGGGAATCACCGGCCAGATAGACGCCAAGACAGCGTGCGAAATCGGTGTTCCATTCGTGCTCGCTCATTTCCGTCCCATCCGGCTTGAGCCAGACGATGTCTTTGCTCGCTGAATCTCCGACCGGCAGTCCGAGAAAAAATCCGCGCCGCCGGAATATCGGGTGTTCGCGCCGCGTGGCGATCATGCGGGATGCAAATTCCAGCAGATTGCGTCGCGTCCCATCGAGGTTCCAGTCGATCCACGAAATTTCGTTGTCCTGACAATAGGCATTGTTGTTACCGCCCTGCGTGCGCCCCATTTCATCGCCGCCCAGCAACATCGGCACGCCCTGGGATAGCATCAGCGTTGCCAGAAAATTGCGCTTCTGGCGTTCCCGCAATGCATTGATCGCGGCGTCCTCAGTGGGTCCTTCCACGCCACAATTCCACGAAAGGTTATTGCTGTTGCCGTCGCGATTCTCTTCGCCGTTGGCCTCGTTGTGCTTGTCGTTGTAGGACACCAGGTCGTGCAAAGTGAAGCCGTCGTGAGCCGTGATGAAATTGACGCTGGCGCAAGGACTGCGGCCGCTGCGGCCGTACAGATCGCTCGATCCGGTCAACCGGCGCGCAAAATCACCAATCACGCCACCGTCGCCCTTCCAGTAAGCGCGCATGGTGTCGCGATACTGGTCGTTCCATTCCGCCCAACCCACCGGAAAGTTACCGACCTGATAGCCACCCTCGCCGAGATCCCAGGGCTCCGCTATCAGCTTGACCTCAGAGAGCACCGGATCCTGGCGCAGAATGTCGAAGAAAGCCCCAAGCCGATCGACTTCGTGCAACTCGCGCGCCAGCGATGCCGCGAGATCGAAACGGAATCCGTCCACGTGCATTTCGGTGACCCAGTAACGCAGGGAATCCATGATCAACTGCAGCACGCGCGGGTTGCGCATGTTGAGCGTATTGCCGCAGCCGGTGTAGTCCTGGTAGTAACGCTTGTCGTCCGCGACCAGCCGATAGTAGGCCGCGTTGTCGATGCCGCGGAAACACAACGTTGGTCCGCACTCGTTACCCTCGGCGGTATGGTTATAGACGACATCGAGGATTACTTCCATGCCTGCGCTGTGCAGGGTCTTGACCATGGTTTTGAATTCGGCGACCTTGCCTGATGCGCTGTAGCGTTTTTCGGGCGCAAAAAAACCGATCGTGTTGTAACCCCAGTAATTCCGCAGCCCACGCTCAACCAGCCGACGGTCGTCGACGAAGGCATGCACCGGCATCAGTTCGATGGTGGTCACACCCAGCCGGCGCAGATGATCGATGACCGGGGGGCAAGCCAGTCCAGCGAAGGTGCCGCGCAGTGCCGGCGGTACTTCGGGATGACGGCGCGTAAACCCACCGACGTGCACCTCGTAGACCACCATGTCATTCCAGGGAATATCCGGCCGGCGCTCCTCGCCCCAGCTGAAGGCGCTGTCGATTACCTTGCACTTCGGCATGCCGGCTGCGTCATCGCGCCGGTCGAATGAAAGATCCGCGCGCTTGTGGCCGATGGTGTAGCCGAAATGTGCATCGCTCCACTGCAAAGCGCCATCCATGCTGTGTGCATAAGGATCCAGCAGCAGCTTGTGCGGGTTGAACCGATGGCCGTTTTCCGGCTGATAGGGTCCGTGGACGCGGTATCCGTACAGCATGCCGGGACGCGCCTCGGGCAAATAGCAGTGCCATATCTCGTCGGTACGTTCTTTCAAGGTGATGCGCTGGATTTCGCTGCGGCCGCGCGCGTCGAACAGGCAAAGCTCGACCTTTTGCGCAAATTCGGAAAACAACGCGAAATTGACACCTTCGCCGTCCCAATGAGCGCCACGCGGATGCGGACGCCCGGGCCATACGGCAGTTACCGGGCGCGCCGGCATTTTTGAACGGGTGCTTCGATTCGCAATCGTGCCGGTATTGGTATCCATTACGCGGTGCGGGTTTGTCGCAGGTTTTCGAAAGGCCCGAAGTCAAGCGTTGCAACGATGGGCAAATGGTCCGACGCCATGCGGGCGTTTTCACTGACGTGTACCGCAATCTTTTTTAGTGCGCGGCGCGGTTCGACCCAGATGCGATCAAGCGCAAACAGTGGCCGGCCGGCCGGAAAAGTTGCAGGTGCCGGCGTACGTTGGAAGTGCCGGTGCATCCAGCGCAGCGGCCTGCCCCACAGGAACCATTCATTCACGTCACCCAGCAGCACGGTCGGATAAACGCGATCCCTTTCGATGATCTTCAGCAATCTCTGTATTTGATCGCGACGCTCGGCCGGACGCAGGCCCAGGTGCGTGGCAATGACGCGAAACAGATGGCTGCCGTGCCTCAAGTGCGCGTCGATTGCGGCCCTCGGCTCGCACCTGGCCATGCTCAGGTCCCAGTGGTGCACTTCTCCGGGCCGTAACCCGGTGAGCATGGCATTGCCAAATTGTCCGGATGCAGTAACCAACGTCGGCCCGGCAATAGCCGTAAGGCCGCAGGCATCGCTCAAATAGCGCAACATGTCGAAGCCCGGCGTGCCGAGCGAAATTTCCTGTAGCGCAACCACGTCAGCACCGATTTCGTTGATCACGGCCGCAATACGGGCGGGCCTGAACTCGCCATCGCGTCCAATGCCAAGATGAATGTTGTAGGACGCAAACCTGACCTCGCTTCCGAGGTGGCGGCTGCTCAAAGACAACCGACCTGCGACCTCGGAAGGCTGTCCATGGAACGACTCGGGTTGGTTCAACGCAAACTCACGGGCACGAATGTTCACGTGGCAGGCACTCGGCAATCAGCGATGGTCGCCGAGCCCCCGCTGTTTTGTTTGCCGTGGCGAAATTCTGTGCGAGGCTTCCATGGATTTGGCGCGAGTATCCGGAAGTTCAGATTGCATCATTGGGCGTGCACGGTTTTGTTATTTAAAAACCATCTGCGCCCCGCAAATGCGGCTGCGGCGAGCACAACGACGGCGCCGACAACGGGCCAGTAGTTGATCGTGCTGGGGTCCTGGATGCCAGCTTCCAGCTGGTCCCCGATCATCAAGGTGGCGAGCGTGCCCGGTACCAGGCCGATAGCGGTGCCGACCGTGTAGTGCCAGAGTTTGATGCGTATCGCACCGGCAACCAGCCCCACCACTGCAAAAGGCCCCGCCGGCACCAGGCGCAAAGCGGTGACTGCCAGCAGGCCTCTACGCCGCAGCACTTCACTCACGCGATTGAGTTTTTCTCCGGCTACCCGGCGAACGGTACCGCGATCGAACAGTCTTCCCGCAAGATAAGTCATCTCCGCGGACAGCATTACGCCGATCACCGCATAGACGACGCCAATTTTGGTGCCGAAAGCAACAATGGCGAACAGCGTGATGAGTGGGCGCGGAAACATTACAAAGCAGGCCGGCGTGTAAGCCAGGATGACCAGCAGCGGCGCCCACCATCGGCCCGCAAAATCGTGTGCCCAGCCGATGATGTTGTCGGGGGTGGCAAGTTGCGCAAGCGGCGTGAAGCGCCAAGCCAGCAGCAAGCCCGCCAGCACCACGATCGTCATCAGGGCTATGCCCCAGCGAAATCCGGATTTGGACGGCGCCATGTTAGGCGCAAA
>DATMZQ010000385.1:0-2758 GCA_035573615.1 Burkholderiales bacterium
TAACCCAGGCCATTGCGGTAGCCACAACCGTAAAGGTAACGGCACGCACACAACTGCCAAGAACGGGAAATCGTTGCAAGTAGCGCATGGCTGTTTTTCTTTCGATACGGGATTATTGTCCTCCGGGCGTAAAGATGGAATAAAGGCACGGCGTTTGTTTGAGACAATTTCCCGACTGCGTGTAAGAATGACCGCACGAACGGTTTTTGGCGCATGCCAACGTTCTTACCGTCTCCAATTGAAGACAGGAGTTGTTATGAAACGACGCTTTCCAGTTGTCATCCTTGCCGCCACAACCATGCTGGCTTGCACGAATGCGAGTGCCGACACGAGCATCGGGCTGAGCGCCGGAACGCTTGGCGGCGGCGTAGAACTGGCACACGCTTTTAGCGAAAGGCTTGGGATCCGCATCGGAGCGAACGGCCTGAACCATGACAGCACCGAAACCTATCAGTCGGTCAACTATGACTCCCAACTCAAACTGGCAACCGGCGAGTTGCTTTTCGACTGGTTTCCGTTTGCGAACAACTTTCGCATTAGCGCGGGAGCCATGTACAACGGCAACAAACTTACGCTGACTGGCAAGCCGTCGCCGGGAGGAACCTACACAATCAACGGCAGGACGTACAGCGCGGCAAACATTGGCACACTGGATGGAAGTGTCGATTTCAGTAACGCGGCACCCTATTTCGGTCTCGGTTATGGACGGCCCATCGGCAAGGGGTTTTCTCTGACCGCCGATCTCGGCGTGCTATTCCAGGGCTCGCCCCGTTCGACCCTGACTGCGAGTTGCGGGCCGGGGACACCGGCGGCGACCTGTACCCAACTTCAGAGTGACGTCGCGGCGGAGCAGGCACAACTCGACGATGACCTGCACAAGTATCAGTACTATCCGGTCGTGTCGATCGGGCTTGCTTACACGTTCTGATAGTTGCGCGCAGGTTGTATTAAAAAGCAGGCCCGCCGGGCCTGCTTTTTTTTGGCAGCGAGGCTGCGCAATTACTTCAGCGGTTTGAAACGAATGCGCTTGGGCTTGGCGGCTTCTTCGCCGAGCCGCTTCTTCTTGTCGGCTTCATATTCCTGGTAATTGCCGGCAAAGAATGTCCACTGCGATTCGCCTTCGCAGGCGAGGATGTGCGTTGCGATCCGGTCCAGGAACCAGCGGTCGTGCGAGATCACCAGCACGCTGCCAGCGAATTCCAGCAGCGCATCTTCCAGCGCGCGCAAGGTTTCCACGTCCAGATCGTTGGACGGTTCGTCCAGCAATAACACGTTGCCGCCGGATATCAGTGTAGTCGCGAGATGCAGGCGGCCGCGCTCGCCACCGGACAAGTCGCCGACGATTTTTTGCTGGTCGGAGCCCTTGAAGTTGAAGCGTCCCGCGTAGGCTCGCGAAGGCATCTCAAACTTGCCGACGGTCAGAATGTCCTGTCCGTTTGAGATTGCCTCCCAGACGGATTTCTTGTTGTCCAGTGCATCACGGGTCTGGTCGACGAAGGCAAGCTTCACGGTCGAACCAATCACGATTTCGCCGCTGTCCGGCTTTTCCTTGCCCGTGATCATGCGGAACAAGGTCGATTTGCCGGCACCGTTCGGGCCGATGATGCCAACGATCGCACCGGGCGGAATACTGAAGGAGAGCTTGTCGATCAACAGGCGATCGCCATACCCTTTCGATACCCCTTTGAACTCGATCACGCTATCGCCCAGCCGCTCCGCGACCGGAATGAAAATTTCCTGAGTCTCGTTCTGCTTCTGGTGCTCATGCGAGGACAGTTCCTCGAACCGCGCAATGCGCGCCTTGCTTTTAGCCTGGCGTGCTTTCGGATTTGATCTCACCCATTCCAGTTCTTTTTGCATTGCCTTGATGCGGGCAGATTCCTGCTTGGCCTCAACCTCCAGGCGTTGCTCTTTCTGTTCCAGCCAGGAGCTGTAATTGCCCTTCCACGGAATGCCGCGGCCGCGATCGAGTTCAAGAATCCATTCCGCCGCGTTGTCGAGAAAATAACGGTCGTGAGTCACTGCCACCACGGTACCGGGAAATTTCTGCAGGAACTGCTCCAGCCAGTCCACGCTTTCCGCATCGAGGTGGTTGGTTGGTTCATCGAGCAGGAGCATGTCCGGTTTCGAAAGCAGCAAACGGCACAGCGCGACGCGGCGTTTCTCTCCGCCTGAGAGCTTGTCGATCTTGGCATCCCATGGCGGCAGGCGCAGCGCATCGGCTGCGATCTCGAGCTGATGTTCCGTATCGCTACCACTGGTAGCAAGGATCGCTTCGTACTTGGCCTGCTCGGTGGCGAGCTTGTCGAAGTCGGCATCCGGCTCCGCATACGCGGCATAAATTTCGTCCAGCTTCTGCTTCGCTTGCAGCACTTCTTCCAAACCACCTTCAACGGCCTGGCGTACGTTCTGCTTCGGATCGAGCTGCGGCTCCTGGGGCAGGTAGCCAATGCGCAGATTCGGCATCGGAATCGCTTCGCCTTCGATCTCCCTGTCCTCACCCGCCATGATTTTCAGCAGGCTGGATTTGCCCGAGCCATTCAGTCCGAGCATGCCGATCTTGGCGCCAGGGAAAAACGAGAGGGAAATATCCTTGAGGATGATACGTTTGGGCGGGACGACCTTGCCCACGCGATTCATCGTGTAAACGTATTGAGCCATGGGTCGAATGAAGCCTGTGGTCGTTCGGGCCGCAATTATCGCAGGCTGAGCGGGGAGCCGCCGGCGCCCGGTCAGAATCGGGCAAGGGTCAAGCCCG
>DATMZQ010000386.1:0-4336 GCA_035573615.1 Burkholderiales bacterium
GGGTGCAGATTTCGGCAGATCTTTTTCGCTGACCGACCACACCGGCAAACAACGCACGTTGCAGGATTTCCGCGGCAAAGTGGTAGTTGTATTTTTTGGCTTTACTCACTGCCCGGATGTTTGTCCGACGACGTTAGCCGAGTTGGCGAATGCCATCAGGAAGCTTGGTCCCGCTGGAGAACAGGTACAAGTGCTGATGGTCACTGTCGATCCTGCGCGCGACACGCCGGAGCTGCTAGCCCAATATGTGACGGCGTTTGATCCAAGATTCCTCGCCTTGCGAGGGACAACCGACGAGACATCGCGAGTCGCCAAGGAATTCAAAGTCATCTTCCAGAAAGTTGCCGGTCCGGCGCCGCAAAACTATTCGATGGACCACTCGGCCGGCAGCTACATTTTCGACCGTCAGGGGCGCTTGCGGTTGTATGTGGCCTACGGTCGTGGAGCGGATGTCTTTGCGCACGACATCGATTTGTTGCTCAAGCAACCTTGATAAAAAGAAAGGCCCCATAAGGGGCCTTCTCTACAGATTTGCAATACCTTACTCGGCAGAAACCATCATGCCGCGTATCTTTTTCATGGCCTGACCCTCGATCTGGCGGATGCGTTCTGCTGAGACGCCGAATTCACCGGCCAAGTCGTGTAGTGTTGCCCCGTCTTCTTCGCGCAACCAACGCGCCTCGATGATCCTGCGGCTGCGCGCGTCAAGCGATGTAAGCGCAGTTTCCAGACCCTTGCTGCGAGCGCGCTCCGACTGCTCGTGTTCCAGCGCCGCAGCCGGCTCAGCCGTTGCATCGGTCAGATAAGCGATCGGCGAAAAGTTCTCTTCCTCATCATCGCTCAGTGGTTCCAGAGCGATATCATGCCCGCCCATCCGGGTTTCCATTTCGACTACATCGCCGGACTTGACGTTCAGTTGCTGAGCAATTGCATCAACCTCGTCTGGCGTCATGGTGGCATGGCTTCGCTTCAGGCTCCGGAGATTGAAGAATAGCTTGCGTTGTGCCTTGGTCGTGGCCACCTTTACCATGCGCCAGTTCCTCAGGATATATTCGTGTATTTCAGCGCGAATCCAATGCACCGCGAATGACACCAGACGCACACCGCGATCGGGGTCAAAGCGCTTTACCGCTTTCATCAGCCCGACGTTACCCTCCTGGATCAGGTCGGCATGCGGTAATCCATAACCCAGATAGCCGCGAGCAATCGACACGACAACGCGCAAGTGAGACAGCACGAGCCGGCGTGCGGATTCCACATCGTCTTCATCGCGAAGCCGACGCGCCAATGCCGTTTCCTCTTCCTGGCTTAGCAGCGGAAAGCGATTTACGGCATGGATATAAGTATCCAGGCTGCCCGCCGTTGAGGGGAACGGGATCGAAAGCGCCATAGCATTAGTCATCAGACAAATCCTCCTTTACCAAATATTAGCACTCGCAACGTAAGAGTGCCAATCACCTCATAAGTTCGCGTACGCTGGCACAGAAGCCGCGCTACAGTGGCCGCATTTGCCATAAGTGGCGACTCACTGATAGCCAGGCGCCAAGCCATCCCAGGGCGGCTGAAAATCCCAACAATCCCATGGTGTAACCAGCGTCCGGCCACTCCAGCCGGAACATGGAACCATAGAGTCCCGCCAGGTCAGCGAGTTGCACGTTTAGCACCAGCACCGCAACGGCCACGATCAGCCATGCGGCGAAGCCACCGGCCAAGCCTTGCATAGCGCCGAAATACAGGAACGGCCGCCGAATGAAGGCGTGGGTTGCGCCAATCAGTTTGGAGACCTCGATTTCATCGCGGCGCGTGAGGATCTGTAACCGTATCGTATTGAACGTCACCGCAACCAGGGCTACAGCCAGTAATACCGCCAGCAACGTGACCAGCATACGACCGATGTTGAGGGCGGCATCCAGTCTTCGTGCCCAAGCCGCATCCAGTTGCACATGTTCGACCTTCGGCCAGGTTCTCGCCTCATCATGCAGCGCTTCCAGCGTGGCGGGGTCGTTGCTGCGGGCGGTGACAACAAATGCATCCGGCAATGGATTGCGTCCCAGATTAGCCAGGACGTCCGAGAGCCCCGCGCTGCGCTTGAGGTGGACAAGGGCCTGGTCTCGCGTTATGAAAACAACACGCCCTACGTCCTGATTGGCTTTCAATCGCTGTTCCACCGCGGCGACCTCTACCGGGCTAGCGTCGACATTCATGAAGATACTGACTTGCGGATCACTGGAGAGTTGCCTGGAAAATGTCTGCAGATTGCTCAATCCAAGATAGAACCCCGCGGGCATGGACAAGGCGATCCCGATTACGATGATATTCAGCGCTGATGCGATCGGATGGCGTACCAATCGTGCCAGGCTTTCTCTTAACGTATCGAGATGGACCAGAAGCCAGTTCATGCAATGATCCGGCCGTGCTCCAGACGAAGCACACGAGGCCCGAGCTGCGCGATCATGCTGGAATCATGCGTTGCGATCACGACGGTGACACCGACCTGATTGAACGACTTGAACATGCCAATAATTTCTCCGGCGTAGGCCGAATCCAGGTTTCCCGTCGGTTCATCGGCGAGCAAAATGGCTGGACGATTGACTATGGCGCGGGCAATGCACAGTCGCTGTTGCTCTCCTCCGGACAAAGTGATTGGCCTGGCTTTCTCGCGTCCCAGCAGGCCGACCTTGTCCAGTGCCGCCCGCGTGCGTTTCGCTATTTCCTTGTGCGGAAAGCCGGTAATCGAAAGGGGCAGTGCCACGTTTTCAAAAACGCTGCGATCAAACAGCAGTTTGTGATCCTGAAAAATCAATCCGAAATTTCGCCGGAAAAACGGAATCATGCCCCGCTTCATAGCGGAAATGTTCTGGTTATTGATAAAAACGCTGCCGGCGGTAGGCCGTTCGATCGCGGTTATCAGCTTAAGAAGGGTACTTTTCCCGGCTCCTGAATGTCCGGTAATAAAAACCATCTCGCCCGCATCCACGGAAAAACTTACATCGCGCAAAGCCTCGTAACCGCCGGGATAGCGCTTCGCGACGTGGCTCACTTTGATCATCGTGCCCTTGATTTGCGAGGCACTCACTCGAACAACGCGTCCACAAATTGTTGTGCGGAAAACGGTCGCAGATCGTCGATGGCCTCCCCCACGCCGATAAAACGCAACGCAATGGGCTTATGGCGCGCTATGGCGGCGATGGCACCGCCCTTAGCCGTGCCGTCCAATTTGGTCAATATGAGTCCCGTCACCCCTAGCGCGGCGTCGAATGCCTTTACTTGAGCCACTGCGTTCTGACCGTTGTTTGCGTCGAGGACCAGCAATATTTCGTGCGGCGCATCCGGAATTGCCTTGGCAATGACACGTTTTACTTTGCGAATTTCGTCCATCAGGTGCAATTGCGTAGGCAGGCGGCCTGCGGTATCGGCAATCACAATATCCGTGTTCTTCGCCTTGGCCGACTGGATTGCGTCGTATATCACCGCCGCTGTATCGCCGCCTTCCTGAGCTATGACGGTTACGTCATTGCGCTCACCCCACACCTTCAATTGCTCTCGTGCAGCGGCTCGGAAGGTATCTCCGGCTGCCAGCACGACGGACTGACCGTGCATCTGAAAAAAGCGAGCTAGTTTGCCGATGGAAGTGGTTTTGCCCGCTCCATTGACACCGGCGATCAGGATAACAAAGGGCTTCGCATGCGATATATCCAGCGGCTGTTCCAGCGGTGTCAATAGTTCGAGCAACGCCTGTTTGAGTACTTCGCGAATTTGCGAAGCGTCGCTCAACCCTTGGGAGCGCGCCTTGGCCCGTGCGGTGTCGAGAAGGTAGGTGGTCGCTTCCACCCCAACGTCACAGGACAGCAGGACAGACTCCATTTCTTCGAACAGCGTTTCATCGATCGCGCGCCCTGCGCCGAACACGCCGACCAGCTGTGCAGACAGGCGCGCTCGAGTGGCAGCCAGTCCTTGCCGCAGCTTGGCGGTCCAGCCGGTGCCAGAGTCGCTCTGGGTGTTATCGACCTTGTCACGCTTGAAGAAACTTAACATACTGTCCCGCTGTCATAGCCGACGCGTTTGGGTCTTTGCATTTAGTCAATTCTATTCTGATTTTCTTCACTTCCATTCTACAAATTTCCGGTTCTACAAAGCATGTTGACCGATAACTTGGCGGTTCGATCCGCTCTTGCAGCATTGATGTTGGTTTGCGTCAGCATCAGCGTGCGCGCTGAAACAGTCGCGCAGCGAACGTTGCCCAATGGACTCAACATGCTGGTGAAGGAAGACCACCGTTCTCCGGTCATTGTTACCATGGTGTGGTATCGCGCGGGGAGCATGGATGAAGTCAGCA
>DATMZQ010000387.1:0-2575 GCA_035573615.1 Burkholderiales bacterium
CGGCGATGGCGCCTTGACGTTTTTCGACTGGGTCAAGGAACGATCGCATCTGTTTCGCGGCGTAACCGTTGGCACTGCGCTGAATGATGGCGCGTTTCACTTCAACCGGCTCGGAACGTTTCTGGAGCGCGCCGACAATACGGCCCGCATTCTGGATGTGAAGTATCACGTGCTGCTGCCCAAGGTGGAGGATGTCGGCGGCGCCGTGGATTATTACCAATGGGCGGCAGTGCTGCGTTCGGTGTCGGCCTTCGAATCTTATCGCAAGGTCTACCGCGACGTGATCACGCCGCTGCGTGTTGCCGAGCTGCTGATCCTGCGACGCGACATGCCGCGTTCGCTGCATGCGTGCATGGAAGAGTCTTATGAGATCTTCCAGACCATCACGACGCCTTATTCGGGTGAGGCGCTGCGCCGCGCCGGCGAACTGCATGCCGGATTGCGCTTCGGCCGTATCGATGTCATTTTCAGCAGCGGCTTGCACGAGTATCTGATCGAATTCCTGAACCGGCTGCAGGAGCTCGGCGACGAGGTAAACCGCAGCTTCTTCAATGTCGCCTACGCCTGAACCGGACGCGTTTTGCGGCTGCGTTATGATGCGCTTCCCGCCTTGATGGAACCTTCATGACTTACTGCGTCGCAATCAAGCTCGATTCGGGCATGTTGTTCGCCTCGGATTCACGCACCAACGCCGGCGTGGACCACATCGCCACCTTCAGCAAGATGAGAATTTTCGAGCAGAAGGACGAGCGCATGTTCGTCATTCTGTCTTCCGGAAACCTGGCGGTCACGCAAGGAGTGATGAACATACTGGACCGGCACAAACACTTCGAGCCGGACCGGCAGTCCATCTGGAACGTCGCCAGCATGTTTGACGTTGCCACCCTGGTTGGGGATGCACTGCGTGACATCCAGCGCCGCGATGGGCCGTATCTTGCGCAGAACAATATTGATTTCAGCGCGACATTGCTGCTCGGTGGCCAGGTCAGGGGCGAGGAGCCGCGCCTGTTCAACATTTACGCCCAAGGCAACTTTATCGAGGCGTTGTCCGATACGATCTACTTCCAGGTGGGCGAGAGTAAATACGGCAAACCTATTCTGGACCGTGTATTGAGCAGCGCGACGCCGTACCGTGAAGCCGCCAAATGCGCGTTGATCTCGTTTGATTCCACCATTCGCAGCAACATCTCGGTGGGCTTGCCAATCGATCTGGCCTGGTATCCGCGCGACGCGCTGCGCATGGGGGTGCAGAAGCGCATCGGTGAAGGGGACGCGTATTTTTCCATGATTCGCCAAAGCTGGGGCAGTGGCATGCGGCAGCTGTTCAGCGAATTGCCAAACCCGGATTGGCTTTCATGACTGACCGCGGGGCGAGCTTAGTCTCATGAGCATTCGCGTCGCGCTCACGCACGAGACGACTTACCACTTTGACCGGCCCGTCGCACTGTCACCCCATGAGATCCGCCTGCGCCCGGCGCCCCATTGCCGCACGCCAATCAACAGCTATTCGTTGAGCGTAACGCCGAAGCATTTCATCAACTGGCAGCAGGATCCATTCGGCAATTGGCTGGCGCGGCTGGTGTTCCCGGCCAAGGCCACAGAACTGAAGGTCAAAGTCGACCTGGTGGCCGACATGACCGTCATCAATCCTTTCGACTTTTTTGTCGAAAGTTACGCCGAAGCGTTTCCGTTCGAGTACCCGCAGGATTTGCTGAAAGAGCTGCAGCCATTTCTGGAAACAGAAGCAGCCGGCGCACTGATGTCCGGATGGCTGGCGGCTTTTCGCCGCGAGGTGCTGACCGGAAAACTCGCCATCGTTGATATGCTGGTTGCGGCCAACTCACGTCTGCAGCGCGATATTGGCTATATCGTGCGCATGGAACCGGGCATCCAGCCCTGCGAAGAAACGCTGGCGCTGCGCCGTGGCTCCTGCCGCGATTCGGCCTGGCTGCTGGTCCAAATCTTTCGCCACTTAGGACTTGCGGCCCGCTTCGCATCCGGCTATCTCATCCAGCTCACGGCGGACGTCAAAGCGCTTGATGGGCCGAGCGGACCCGACAAGGACTTCACCGACCTGCATGCGTGGACGGAAGTGTACATACCCGGTGCGGGTTGGGTCGGGCTCGATCCGACGTCAGGCTTGTTTGCCGGCGAAGGACACATCCCGCTTGCATGCACGCCCGCGCCCTCGAGTGCCGCGCCTGTCATTGGCTACACCGATGTCAGTGAAGTGGAATTCGGATTTCACATGAGCGTGAGCCGCGTGCACGAAGATCCGCGCGTCACATTGCCGTATAGCGAGCAGCGTTGGGCCGACATCGATGCGCTTGCGCGCAAGGTTGACAGCCAGCTTGCTGCGTGGGACGTGCGCCTGACAATGGGAGGAGAACCGACCTTCGTGTCGATCGATGACATGGACGGCGCGGAGTGGAACACCGAAGCGCAAGGCGAGCGCAAGCGCGAACTGGCGGGTGAATTGTGGCTGCGTCTGCACGAACGATTTTGCCCGGGTGGCCTGCTGCATGAAGGCCAGGGCAAGTGGTATCCGGGCGAACCGCTGCCGCGCTGGGCGCTC
>DATMZQ010000388.1:0-2814 GCA_035573615.1 Burkholderiales bacterium
GTGGAAGTTGACCGGCGCCGGCCATGTCTGGCCTGGCGGCGCGGGCGATTACCTGGCCAGAATGCTCGGCTCGCAGAAGATTCTCGGCCCTCCTACCGATGTCATAGATGCCAATACGCGGATATGGCAATTCGTCTCGCCCTACCATAGCAGCTTCGTCCGGCAGCAAATACCCGACTGACCTGTGGCTTAGCTGTCGCCGTATACCGGGATGGCCGCCCCGTGAATGACGCGCGCGTCCTCGCTGCACAGGAACAGAACCACGCGCGCGATCTCCTCCGGTTTCGGCCACTTCGCGAAGTCCGCCTTCGGCATTGCACTGCGGTTGGCTGGCGTATCGATGATGCTTGGCAGAATCGTGTTGACCCGCACGCCTTTGCCCCGGACATCGGCAGCCAGTGAATCGAGCAACGCCAACGCGGCAGCCTTCGAAGCGGCGTATGCGCCGGCACCGGCGGGATGTTCAATCGCCGCCTTGGCCGCCACGTTGACGATTGCTCCGTGTTGGCGTTTGAGCATTGCAGGAATCACGGCGCGTGCCAGCGAGAAACCGGAACGCAGGTTTAACGTGAGCATGTGATCCAGAACATCGCTTTGGGTTTCCCAGACTGGTGCGCCACCGGCGTACCCGCCGACGGTATTGACCAATACATCCAGCGCGCCGCGTTGCGCGACAATCGTAGCGACCAGCTGGCTAACTGCTGATTCATTCGTCACATCGACCATGTGCCTTTCAAGCCGTTTCGCGTGATGCTTGGCTGCCTCTTCCAAATCATCCCACTCGTCCTGCTTTTGGTAAGTTACGGCAACCCGGGCACCCTGCTGCAAGAACATCAGGCTGACCGCGCGGCCCAAACCGCCGGTGCCACCGGCAACCAGCACGGTCTGTCCTGCGAATTGTTCACTCACCTGCCGGCTCCGTACTTCGTTCCAGCTCGGCGCGATTCCATCGTGCGAGTGTTGCTGCGCGCTCATAGGTAGATTCCAGAAATGCCGCTAAATCGGCCGCGGGGGATTGCGCGCTGCGCACGGCTTCGTATGGCAGGATGAACTCAGACAATTCCTTGCTGTAGAAGGCCGCCGCCGGACGCACCACGGCTTCCCTGAGCCCGGTGGGCTCCGGCGCCGCATACGCGTAGAACGCGGGTTGCTGAACCGCCCCGCTTCCGGGCCAGAAGCCGTGACTGATGACTTCATGGGAGTAGGCCTCGCGCGTAATCGCGTCTGCGCCTTTGCGCTCCGGCGCACGGCGACCGGAGAAACGCGTCACAGCAAGATCAAAACTACCCCAAAAGAAATGCACCGGGCTGCATTTTCCAACAAAGCCACAGCGGAAACCTTCGAACACCGGCTTCATCGCCACCAGCGCGCGCCAGAATGCGTTCGCCTGCGCGCGATCATAAGACCGATGAACATTATCCGCTTCGAAGCGGATCGGATCGGGTATTTCAACCGGAACGGTCCAGATGCGAACGTGCACGCCCATCCGGTGCAGCGTATCGATCACCATGCGATAAAACTCGGCTACGGTACGTGGCTCCAGTGGAATGGACTCACTGCGACTGTCGGAGCATTGCAGGATCAGTCGATGTGAAACGAAGTCGAAGGTCAGCGTCAAGGCACGCTCGCCGACGGTCAGCACCGGTGTCGCAAGGCCGCAAGAAGTCAGGTGGAACGCCACATTCCAGAAGTGATTGGAGCGTGGCGTCAACGCGAGGCAGATTTTGCCCACGACCTGTGTCCACATATGCAACGTCGCATAAGTATCGCGCCAGGCGTCTAGCGGCAGTGCCGGCCAGGTATCGTCCGTCACACGGCCGCTGGCCATCGGTTGCTGCTTGTTGTGGCTTTGCATATCGAACCCGATTCCCCAACACCTACTTGCCGTTTCGCTCCATGGCCACTTCCGCTTTCAGGCTTTGCGCGTCGCGAAATATCGTCGCCACGGCAAGCGCGCGCTTGCCGCGCTTATACGTGACCGCGCAGTCCTTCGCCTGCAGTGAACCGTCTATTTCGACGGCATCCCAATTTTCTGCATGGCCGACATAATTAATTGAAACGTCGTAATGCTGGCTCCAGAAGAATGGCACAGCGTCGAAACGCTCACGCCGGCCCAGGATGTTTCTGGCCGCGACTTGTCCCTGACGTTCCGCCACCACCCAATGTTCGACGCGAATGCGTTCGCCTGAATGCGGATCCGGCCAGCGCGCAATGTCGCCGGCCGCGAATACGCCGGGCGCGCTGGTCTGCAGATATTCATCGACCACGACGCCGCGATCCAGGGCCAGGCCGGCCTGCTCGGCCAGCGTGGTCGAAGGTCGGACGCCCACGCCAAGGACGAGGAAATCCGCATCCAGCACGCTCGCATCGCTCAACGATACTTTTCGGCCATCCACTCGGCTGATAGTCTGCCCCAGATGAAACACCACGCCATGCTGCTCGTGCAGTTCGCGCACAAAAGTGCCGACTTGCGATCCCATTACGCGCTCCAATGGCGTCCGGTCGGGCGCGACGATATGCACTTCAATGCCACGAGCGCGCAGCGAGGCGGCCACCTCAAGGCCGATGAAACTTGCCCCCGCGACGACAACCCTGGTCGCCGACATCGCGCGGGCGATAATGGCTCGCGAATCGGCGAACGTCCGTAAATAATATATTTGCGCATCGGTTGCGCCGGGAACCGGCAGGCGCACCGGGTCCGCACCGGTAGCGATCAGCATTGCGTCAAACTGGTAGCTGCGCCCGTCGCCCAGTACAACGCGTTTTTTCTGGACATCGATCGATGTCACACGCGCGTTCAGTACCAGTTCGATA
>DATMZQ010000389.1:0-2835 GCA_035573615.1 Burkholderiales bacterium
TTTTCGCACGGCGTGCTTGCGGGCAATTTCAAGCACCAATTGGTTAACCTGCTGTGGCGATTCGGCCCAGTGCACGATTGTTCCGGCTGCTTCGGCCCTTTTTTCCCACTCTTCCAGCAACACATCCATGTGCTGGAGGCCGAAGTCCCGAATACGCGCCGCTGCTTCGCGGATCTCTTCAAAATTGTCCAGCTCAAGAATGGAACGGGAACGCGCAACCACCAGTTTGCCTTTGGCATTGCGCAATGCTTTCTGTACCCCTTGATTGGCGAGTTGCTCGCTGGCGGCTTGTTTGAATCGATTCGATGAAACCTGCATGATGGTGTCCCGGGGTCAAGCCCTAGCGTGTGAGTTCGTGTCCACATCGTCCGCCATGCCGGCGAGAACTTCGGCAACGTGCCACACACGGGTGTCCTGGTCGCCGCGGCGGCGAAGCCGGCCTTCGATATTCAGCATGCAGCCGAGGTCCCCCAGCACCAGTGCGTCGGCAGCTACCGATTGCACATCGGCGCATTTGAGATCGGCTATGCGAGTGGAGATCTCCCCGTATTTCACTGCGAACGTGCCACCAAATCCGCAACACTGTTCTGGTTGTTGCATTTCCCGGAGGCTGAGGCCATTCACTTTGGAAAGCAGTGCGCGTGGCTGCTCTTTCACGTTCATTTCACGCAGCCCGGAACAGGAGTCGTGATAAGTCACTGAGCCCTTGAACTGTCCCGGTACGCTGGCTATCCGCGCTACATTCACCAGAAAATCCGTCAATTCGTAAGTCTTGCGCGCGAGCGATTCCACGGCCGCGTTCAACTCGGGCATCTCTGTGAGCAACTCCGGATAGTGCGTGCGTATCATGCCGGCGCAAGACCCGGATGGCACTACAACGTATTCGCAACCCGCAAATTCATCGATCAGTTTTTTTGCTAGCGCTTGTGCCGCTGCTCGGTCGCCCGAGTTATAACCGGGCTGTCCACAGCATGTCTGGCCCGCCGGAACGACCACCTCGTATCCGGCCAGTTCCAGCAATCTCAATGACGCAAACCCAATGCTGGGGCGCATCAGGTCCACCAGGCAAGTTACAAACAAACCAACTTTCATCGGACTTTCAACGGTTGGGTGCGCGCTCTGCTATCAGAGGCTTCTTGAGCACGGAAGTGCGGCGAAGAAAGGCGCGGATCATAGCATGGGGCGCTTTTTGCACCGGGCCGGTTGTGACTCCGTATCCCAGCATGTAAAATTGCCGCATCGCACCATTGGACGCATGACATGGCTGAACCGAACGGCAAGACGTCAATACAGGTCATCGAACGCATGATGGACCTGCTGGATGCTTTGGCCCGCAATGAAGAACCGGTGAACCTGAAGCGTCTTGCCAATGCCACGAGCCTGCACCCTTCCACCGCGCACCGTATCCTCAACATGATGGTGGAATTCCGGATGGTGGACCGCATCGAGCCGGGCACCTACCGGCTTGGAATAAGGCTGCTTGAACTCGGTAACCTTGTGAAGTCCCGCATTAACCTGCGAAAAGAGGCGCTTCCGTTCATGCGTCTCCTGCACCAGGAACTGCACGAGACAGTCAATCTGTCCGTTCGTCAGGGAGACGAGATGGTCTATGTAGAGCGGCTGCTTTCCGATCGCACGGCCATGCGGGTAGTCCATCTGATCGGTGCGCGTGCGCCCCTTCACGTAACCGCCGCTGGAAAAATCTTCCTGCTTGAAGATGGCGCTGAAAAATGCCGTGAATATGCTCAGCGGACCGGGCTTGAAATTTTCACCAAGAATACGATTCGCGATCTCGCTGCATTGGCCAAGGAACTTGAACGCGTCCGAAAGCTGGGCTATGCGCTTGATAACGAGGAAGCCGAGAACGGAGTTTCCTGCATCGGCGCCGGCATTTACGACGACGAAGGCCGCCTTGTCGCTGGATTATCGCTTTCAGCGCCTTCCAAGCGCATGGACAAGGGCTGGTGTTCCAAGGTCAAGCATGTGGCCGACGAAATCTCACGCGCACTAGGGCATCTGCCGGGTGCAAAAGCCGCATGACAATTTGGGAAGCCGCTTACTTACGATCAACCGGATATGCGCAGCAGGTCTGCCTCTATCCAGCGTTTGATGCGGTTTGCGTCAGCAATCCGGGAGAGTTTGCCCCATGAATCGAGCAGTACGATGATCACGGGCCTGTCTGCAATCATCGCTTGCATCACCAGGCACCGCCCCGCTTCGCTGATATAGCCGGTCTTCGACAGTCCGATGTCCCATTGACGGCTCTTCACCAACCGGTTTGAGTTGACGTACGACAGCAAGCGATGTCGGCGCCTGTCTTCAGAATCGATCTTGAATGAATCGGAGGTCGTGTATTCGCGAATGAGCGGGTAGCCGTGTGCCGCCGCAACCATCTTGGCCAAGTCTTCGGCGGTAGAAACGTTGTCTGGGGTTAACCCGGTCGGATCCTCAAAATGGGTATTGACCATGCCGATTTCGACAGCTTTTTGATTCATCGCGGCCACAAAGGCCTCGGTGCCGCCTGGGAAATTACGCGCTAGCGCTGCTGCAGCACGATTTTCGGACGCCATGAGAGCGAGTTTCAGCATTTCGGCACGCATCAGGCTCGTTCCTACTTTGAGCTTGGACCGTGACCCCTTCCGGCGGTCGACATCGCTCTTGTCTATATCTATGGATTCCAGCAGCGGCAAGCCCGAATCCAGCAGCACCATCGCAGTCATCAACTTGGTAATGGACGCGATCGGCATAATTTGATCCACGTTCTTGGCGAACAGCGGCAACCCGGTGTCCTGCGCAAGTACGAGCACCGCGCCAGAACGAAGCCGCAACGCGGCG
>DATMZQ010000390.1:0-4423 GCA_035573615.1 Burkholderiales bacterium
GCCCTGGAAGATGCCGTGCTTCTCGACCATCCAGTGATTCGCTTCGGATACGAACGGCTTTATGATGGCCGCCCCGACATCCGGATGGTTCCATGATGCCAGCGTGTCGCCGATGTCGTGCAGCAGGGCACAGACGACATATTCCTCGTCTTCTCCTCCTTTGTGTGCAAGGGTCGCAGTCAGCAGCGAATGTTGCAGGCGATCGACGGCGAATCCACCAGTGTCTCCGCCCAATAATTTCAGATGCGCGATGACGCGATCGGGCAACGTTGCGGCGTAAGGCCGGTGATGGGAAGCGATGATGTCCCAGTCCGCCCTGGTGCTCTCCTTCATTGATTTGAAACTGGCCCGCTGATCGTTCATGTTGCCCATTACTGTCTCCGGAAATTGGCTGCGTTTTCGAAACGACAGTATAGCGCCGGCCAAATGACGCAGCGCTCGTAGCATGGGGCGGTGCAGTCATGCACTATCTTCTCTCTGCAAAAAACAGAGCAGGGCGCCCGAAGGCGCCCCCATGGTTCAAAGCGGCCTGCTTAAGCGCGTCCGACCTTCTCGATGCAGGCTTTTTCGGTCATCATCTCGAAGCTCTTGCCCTTGCAGGCGTTCTTGCCTTTACAGCTGTTCATGGAAGTCTTGCACTCGCCATGACCCTTGCAGGCATTGGCGCCATAACACTTCACTTGCACATCTTCGGCGCTTGCCGTGCCGATTGCGGCCGTTGTGGCGAACAGGGCGGCGGCAGTGGTTGCGAGTGCTGCGGTAACCAGTTTGCGATCCATTTTGCTGACTCTCCTCAATTGTTGCGTTAGCTCGGCCCGGGACGTGGTTACCCACGCATGCCGGATGTCATCCGCATCGCCATGGTGGCGCGCGTAAGCGATTTATCCCGCGGTTGCACCGGGATGCGCGCTCAATGCATCTACGGCCCCAACTGCCGGCTGGATTCATATTAATTGCGCGCGGCTGCAACCAATCCTTGACTGTGTGACAACCGGCAGGCAAGTTACGCGGCGGATTCGATTGGAGAGAACTGTGTCACTCGTGAATGAACTGAAGTCCCAGATGTCTCTGCCCGTGATTGGGGCGCCGATGTTTATCGTGGGCGTCCCGGCTTTGGTCATCGAGCAGTGCATCAGCGGGGTGATCGGTTCTTTCCCGGCGCTAAACGCCCGTCCCGCCGAAATGCTCGAGACCTGGCTGCTGCAGATTGAAAGCGCGCTGGCTGCGCACCGCAAGGCCGAGCCGGGAAGCAAAATTGCACCCTATGCCGTAAACCAGATCATCCATCAATCCAATGACAGGCTTGAGCACGATCTGGACGCTTGCATTCGTCATGAAGTGCCGATCATCATTACCAGCCTGCGCGCACCGGATGATGTCGTAAAAAAAGTGCACGCATACGGCGGCGTGGTATTCCATGATGTGATCAGCATCCGTCATGCGCAAAAGGCGCTTGAAGCGGGTGTGGATGGACTGATACTGGTGTGCGCTGGAGCAGGCGGCCACGCCGGCGCACTGAGTCCTTTTGCATTATTGCGGGAAGTGCGGCGTTTCTATTCCGGACCTGTCGCCCTGTCGGGATCGATTACCGATGGCGCAGGCATCCTGGCGGCGGAAGCAATGGGGGCGGACTTCGCCTATATCGGCACGCGCTTCATTGCGACGCGAGAAGCCAATGCCGTGGACCTCTACAAACAGATGATTCTGGAGAGCAAGGCGGCCGATGTGGTCTACACGCCATTTTTCACCGGCGTGCATGGAAACTATCTGAAGCCGAGCATCGTACGTGCAGGCCTCGATCCGGACAATCTGGCTCCGGCGGACAAGATATCGATGAATTTCGGTGGCGGCTTAACCAAAGCCTGGAAGGACATCTGGGGCGTCGGTCAGGGCGTGGGCAATATCGATGATTTGCCTCCTGCGCGCGAGCTCGTCGCACGCCTGCATTTGGAATACGCTGCTGCTCGTTCACGTCTCCAACTGGCCGTATAAAGACCAGCCGCCGTTTTTGGCGGACGGATTTAAAGACGCAGCTAGACGATGTCCGCGATGTGATCCGCCAGCAGCCCGGCGTGTTCGCGGCTCTTGTGGAAGCGGATGTCCGGCCAGCGGTCCTGGATCACTTTCATTTCGAACGTCGTATTGGTCAGTACCGCAAGGGCATCGGCGGCATCGCGCGCCAGGCGGCCGGCATTTGCTTCCACGAATTTTGCGAACGCAACCGGATCGTCCGACGATACCCAGCGCGCGCACGTATACGGCGCGGGTGACATGCGGGCTTCCGCGCCATATTCGTGCTTGAGCCGGTGCGCCGCCACGTCGAACTGCAAGCTGCCGATCGCGCCCAGCAGCATCATCGTATTGCGAAGCGGGCGAAATACCTGGATCGCTCCCTCCTCGCCAAGTTGTAGCAGTCCGGTGCGCAGTTGCTTGGTCTTCAGCGGATTCACCACCTCGACGATGTGGAACAGCTCCGGCGCGAAAAACGGCAGGCCGGTGAACTGCAATTCGAGGCCGTCGGTCAACGTATCGCCCAATTGAATGCCGCCGTGAGTCGGGATGCCGATAATGTCGCCGGCGTAGGCTTCCTCCAGCAATTCGCGGCGCTGCGACAGGAACGACACGACATTGTTGGGCCGGATCTCCTTGCCGGTGCGGTGTATCTTCAGGCGCATGCCGCGCTGGAAATGCCCCGAACATACACGCATGAACACCACGCGATCGCGGTGTGCCGGATCCATGTTAGCCTGGATCTTAAAAACGACGGCGGAGAATCCCGGATCGTGCGGATCCACCGGGCCCTGCAAGGCCAGGCGCGGCTGCGGCGGTGGCGCGATGTCCACTAGCGCATCGAGCACTTCACGTACGCCGAAATTATTGATGGCCGAGCCGAAGAAGGCTGGTGTTTGCCGCCCGGCCAGGAATTCTGCTCGTGAGAACGCTGGCGTGGCGCCCTGCACCAGTTCCATGTCGTTACGTGCATGCACGAATTCATCCCCGAAGCGGGGTGGCAGTGAGGGATCGTCCAGTCCGGTGACGACCTCTTCTTCGCGATCCAGCCGGTCTTCGCCAGGACGAAATACGCGGATGCGATTTTGCGCAAGGTCATACACGCCGCGAAAGGATTTGCCCATGCCGATTGGCCAGGAAAACGGCACGACCGACATGCCGAGCGCCTTTTCAATTTCATCGATCAGGTCCAAGGGCTCGCGTACTTCGCGGTCCATTTTGTTGATGAACGTAATGATCGGCGTGCCGCGCGAACGGCACACTTCGAGCAGGCGCAGCGTCTGTGCCTCCACACCGTTGGCGGCATCGATTACCATCAATGCTGCGTCCACTGCGGTCAGCACGCGATAAGTGTCCTCGGAAAAGTCCTTGTGTCCGGGGGTGTCCAGCAAGTTGATTACCTTGCCGCGATACTCAAATTGCATCACGGAACTGGCCACCGAAATCCCGCGCTGCTTTTCGATTTCCATCCAGTCCGAGGTGGCGTAGCGCGTGGCCTTGCGTGCCTTTACGCTACCGGCGATATGGATGGCGCCGGCAAACAGCAGCAATTTTTCCGTCAACGTGGTTTTGCCGGCGTCCGGGTGCGAAATGATCGCGAACGTCCGGCGCTGTTCGACGCGCTCTGCCAGCACTTCTTTTGTTACTTCGTTCATGAAGGCTTCAAGGGATGCCTGTTTGTCGCACGTGGAGACGTGCGCAGCCACCGACCCCTGCAAAAGGGGCGCATTTTACGGGCTTGGCTTGAACGCGTCCATAATCTGTCCAGCCAGTTTTAGAACCTGGTATCGGGACGAACGCATCCGAACAACCGCAATCCGGCAGGGCCTGGAGTGGCTCATTTGAAGGAACCAGACATGGCTGCAATATCGATTGATTCCCAACGGTTGTGGAAGTCCCTGATGGACCTGGCTCGCATCGGCGCCACCGACAAAGGCGGCGTGCGCCGGCTCGCGCTCACCAAGCTGGACGGCGAAGCGCGCGACCTTTTCATTCGCTGGTGCAAGGAAGCAGGCTGCAGCATCGCGATTGATGGGATCGGCAACATCTTTGCGCGGCGGCCCGGATGCAACGACGCGCTGCCGCCAGTTATTACCGGGAGCCACATCGACACCCAGCCTTCCGGCGGGAAGTTCGACGGCAACTATGGCGTGATGTCCGGGCTCGAGGTGGTCCGCGCGCTGAACGATCACAAAATCCGCACTGAAGCGCCGATCGAAGTCGCGGTGTGGACGAATGAGGAAGGCTCGCGCTTTACGCCGGTGATGATGGGATCAGGCGTTTACGTCGGTGCGTTTCCGCTGGAATCAACTTTGCAGCGCTCTGACCTCGAAGGCGTGACCGTCGGCCAGGCGCTCCAACAAATCGGCTATGCCGGGCCGGAAAAAATCGGCGGCCGGCCGGTCGGCGCCTA
>DATMZQ010000391.1:0-5163 GCA_035573615.1 Burkholderiales bacterium
GGTTTACACCGTGGGGGAATATGTCGGCCTCGCCTTCCTGAGTCCGATGTTGTTCTGGATACTCGGGGCCTTCGGCTGGCGCACCCTGTTCTTCACCGTGGGCCTGGCCGGCATTCTATTTGGCTTGTTCTGGTGGCGCACTTACCGCGAACCGCATGAAAGCAAGAACGTGAACCAGTCTGAACTGGACTATATCGCCGCGGGCGGCGGCATTGTCACGCCGAAGTCCACGACGAAATTCGAGTGGCACCTGATTGCAAAGCTATTGCGGTTTCGGCAGTTGATCGGCATCTGTATTGGGCAATTCGCCGGCAACTCCACCCTCGTGTTCTTCCTGACGTGGTTCCCGACTTACCTCGCCACGGAGCGCCACATGGGGTGGCTGAAGATTGGTTTCTTTACTGTGCTGCCGTTTATCGCCGCTTCCATCGGGGTACTGTTTGGTGGCTGGTGGTCAGATTGGATGCTTAGGCGCAAACGGTCGGCGAATATGGCGCGCAAGCTGCCCATCATCATCGGCCTGTTGCTGGCATCAGTGATCGTCACCGCAAACTATGTCGAAAGCGACCATGTCGTGATCGCCATTCTTTCGCTGGCGTTTTTTGCTCAGGGCATGGCAGCGCTGGGCTGGACGCTGGTTTCAGACATCGCGCCCAAGGGCTTGCTCGGGCTGACTGGCGGAATTTTCAACTTCGCAGCCAATCTCGCTGGCATCGTTACGCCGCTGGTGATTGGTTTTATTGTCGCGGCCACCGGATCGTTCTTCGGAGCGCTGGCATTTATCGCCGTGGTGGCTTTGATCGGTGCCTTTTCCTACATTTTCATCGTTGGCGATATACGCCGTATAGAATTGGACTAGCTGCCGGACTCATGGACACCGGCTTTGGCGGTATCCAGGCCGTGATCCGATCAATGAAGCGCGACAGCATCGTGTGAGAACCCCATGACAAGAGTTGCCAACAAAGTGGTGGTGCTGACTGGTGCAGGTAGCGGCATCGGACTGGCGGCCGCCAAATTGTTCGCGCGGGAAGGTGCCAGGCTGATGCTGGCCGGACGCAATGGAGCAGCACTTGCCGAGGCGGTGAAGACTGTAGGCGAGGACAAGGCCGCATACATGGTGGCCGACGTATCGCAGCCCGAAGATAATTTAAGGCTCATTGGTGCGGCCGAACAGAGATTCGGCGGCATCGACAGCTTCATTGCCAACGCCGGCGTCGAAGGCGCGACGTTACCGATAGCTGATTACCCGCTCGATGTGTTCGATAAGGTAATCGCCATCAATGTGCGCGGCGTATTCCTTGGCCTCAAGTACGCGATTCCCGCGCTCAAAAAACGGGCAGGTGGCAGCATCATCATCACATCGTCGATTGGTGGGATCAAGGCACGCGGCCAGGGCAACTCGGCCTATATCGCCAGCAAGCACGCCGAAATCGGTTTGATGCGGGCCGCGAGCGTGGAATGCGCTCCGTTTAATATCCGCGTAAATTGCGTACTGCCGGGTCCAACCGACACCCGCATGATGCGCAACATCGAGGAAGGCCGTTCTCCGGGAGCGCCGGACAAAGCCCGCGATATCATTCTCGCGGGACTGCCGCTCAGGCGCTACGGTACTGCCGACGAAATTGCCAGGCTGATGTTGTTCCTCATCTCCGACGAATCCAGTATCTGTACCGGTGGGGTGTACGCCGCCGACGGTGGATTGTCGGCGATCTAGCGAGTTGGACGGGCGTCGATAGGCCGCAAGGTGCGCACGCGTTACACTGGCTCATTGATTTATCTTATCGCCCGCGATCGACAACAAAACTTCAGGAAGGGACAAAAAATCATGAATTTGCAAAATACAAGCAGACTGGTCGGCGCGCTTCTCTCTGTGTTCGTTTCCCTGGTGATCATTTCGCCGGCCCATGCCGGGGAGTATACGGACACCATCAACATGTTCAAGAAAGCGGCCGAGAGCGGCACGTTCTTCCAGAACGGCTATGGCTACGCCGTGTTCCCTACCGTTGGTAAAGGTGGCATCGGAATTGGCGGCGCGTTCGGCAAGGGCCGGGTGTACAAGAAGGGCAAGTACATCGGCGACACGTCCGTATCACAGCTATCGGTGGGGTTGCAGTTTGGCGGGCAGGCCTATAGTCAAATCATATTTTTCGAAGATGAACGCTCGCTGCAGGAATTTACGAGTGGCAACTTCGAGTTCGGCGCCGAGGCTTCTGCCGTTGCTATCACCGCTGCAGCGGGCGCCAAGACAAGCACCACAGGGACATCGGTGAACGCGAGCGGTAACAAAAACGATGCTACGGTCGCCGGCCAATACCAGAAAGGTATGGCGACATTCACCGTGGCGAAGGGTGGATTGATGTACGAAGCGACCATCGGCGGGCAAAAGTTCAGCTATAAGGCACGCTGACGGCTTGCTCCAGCGTCGACGATAGCGATGCGATCGCAAGGCCGGTCGATATCGCAGAACACCGACCGGTAACTTTGGTGCCTGGCTTGTTGAGGTTGGGGCTGACGTGCAGGCCGTAATTCGTGTCGAGCGCGTAACTAACTGATCGGCCGGAGAAGAAATCATGACCAGAAAAGTGCAATTACCGATTCGAATCTGCACCGCCTTCACTGCCTTGCTTGCAAGTTTCCTGCTGAGCGGTGCACCCGCGCATGCACAAGAGACACAGGGAGTGCAGCGCATGTACGTGCTGAATTGCGGCGAGAGCGAGACCAACGATCTTTCGGCCTGGTCGCCGGACGTCAATATCGGCAAGCATTGGGAGTTCAGCGACAGCTGCTATCTGATACGCCATGCGAAAGGATTATTGCTGTGGGAATCCGGCGTCTCGGATGCAATTGCGGCAATGCCGGACGGTTTTGTGGTCGGCAACGGCAGGCTGACCTTGCATGTGCGCAAGACTTTACGCTCGCAATTGCAGGAACTTGGCATCTCGCCGGCAGACGTCACACATCTGGGTTTTTCCCATTTCCACGGCGACCATGTCGGCAATGCCAATTTGTTTACCGCAGCAACACTCTACATCCAGCAGGCCGAGTACGATGCAGCCTTTGGCCCCGACCCTTCCAAATTCGGGTTTAATCCCGCCTTCTACAACAAGTTGCGCGACAGCACGGTAATGAAGCTGGACGGTGACCACGATGTTTTTGGCGACGGCTCAGTGATGATTTATTCGACACCCGGCCATACGCCGGGGCATCAATCGCTGCTGGTGCGGCTGCGCCACACCGGGCCGGTCCTGCTGTCTGGCGATGCGGTGCATTTCCGGGAGAACTGGCAGAACCGCCGCGTGCCGGCACGTAATTTCAACAAGGAACAGAGCCTCGCATCCATGGATAAGCTGGCGGCCATCCTGGTCAGGGAACACGCAACCTTGTGGATTAACCACGACAAGGAGCAGACTGACACGCTCGCGCATGCTCCGGCGTTTCTCGAGTGAGGGAGCAGCTCGTCCGGCGCGGCTAAGTTCGCTGTTGCCGTAAGAGGGCGGACCCGTATCTCTGCGTGCAATGGCAATCCGCTGCGCTTGTTCATGAAAGAGCATTGCGGGTTTACAGGCTGCCTGGAAATTGAATGCCCAGTTTGTCTTTGTCGGCCAGTGCTGAAAAGTCCCACAGTCCGCCGCCAACGCTTCAGTGGACCGAATCAGGCCGGGAATATTCAGCGCGCTGGCGTTCGGAACGCCGAACGCCGCCACCGAAGCGCGTGCTTCCGGTGGACGACACCATTACGGCAGATGCGGCGTACCGGTTGGCCTGTGAAGGGACGGCATTGCTCTGGCGTGGAGATTTCCACAACGCCACACAGTTGCTGCACGCAATGGCGCGCCGCTTCGATAAAACGCCAGCACGCAAGCGAAAAAAAAAGCTGCAAGCGCAATCTCATGCGGCAACTCCCTCCGACGCCTTTCATCAATATCGGCAGGTTCAGTCGCAGCGCACGCGTGTCCTCGGTTCGCTGCTGATTCCATTTAATGCAGATTGCAGTATCGCATTGCGCCGAGCTCCGGATGTGCGCAAAGCCTGCATCGAAGCGTGGGGCCCGGTCGAAGGGGCTGCAGAGGCGACAGTGGCCTCGTTGCGCGAACTGCTGGGAATAATCGGCGCCCATGAGTGGCGGGAAAAAGGTGTCGAAATCCGCGCTCTCGGCAGCCCTCCAAACAACCGTATTCATCCACATTACGGCGTCTTTTCTCCGGTGCGCGGCGAATATGTGGACCTTGTCGCACAGGCTGCCTTGCCCCTGACCGGGCAGGAACCCACTGTCGCTTTTGACATTGGCACGGGCACCGGCGTGCTGGCGGCTGTGTTGGCACGCCGACAGGTTGATGTGGTGATAGCCACCGATCACGATCCCCGTGCGCTGGCCTGCGCGCGCGAGAACATTACCCGACTTGGCCTGGAGGCCCAAGTGCGCGTCGTCCACGCAGACCTTTTCCCGGAAGGCCATGCGTCTCTCATCGTGTGCAATCCACCGTGGCTGCCAGCGCGGCCAGGTTCGCGGCTCGAGTCCACGGTCTATGACGAAGACAGCCGCATGCTGCTCGGTTTTATCAATGGACTGGCCGCGCATCTGGAGGCTGCTGGCGAGGGCTGGCTGATCTTGTCGGACCTTGCCGAACATCTCGCATTGCGTTCGCGCGCCGCGCTGCTGGCGGCAATCGAGCGCGCCGGGTTGCGCATTATCGGACGAATCGATACCAAGGCACGCCACCCCAAGGCCGCAGATGCGAGTGATCCGTTGCATGCCGCGCGTGCGGCTGAAGTCACTTCGCTCTGGCGCCTCGCGCGCGCTTAGTGCGATGGCTTGGACATCTGAACGGCGTTCCCGATATCATCCGCACGACTTCAATACATGACTGCCCGTGACTCCTGAATGAGTGAAATTTTGAGCCCGGAAGGAATTCTTGCGCAGGAGTTTCACACGCTGCCAGAGCTCATCCGCTTGCATGCTGCGCAGCGGCCGCACCACATCGCACTGAGACAGGACGAGCGCACGCTGGACTATCGATCGCTGGATGAACTCGCGGACCGCGTCGCGGCCACGCTGCAACGTGCCGGCTTGGGCCCTGGCCGCACCATCGCAATTTGCGCCGCGATGTCAATCGAATACGCTGCGGTATTCATCGGTGCGCTGCGCGCGGGTATCGCAGTGGC
>DATMZQ010000392.1:0-5357 GCA_035573615.1 Burkholderiales bacterium
TCGTCCGGTGCGTAAATCATGACCTGGAGGCCCTCTCCGACCGGAGACAGCCGCGCTTTTACGACAGGAACCGCTGCATCGGCACGATAGTTCAACAGCCGCGTGTGCCATACGATCTCCGGCTCGTCATGGCGCAGGAAATAGCTGTCGTCAAGTTTTTGCCAGAATCGGCGCGATGCCTCGTCCGCGATGGCGTAGGCGCGCAGCTTCACCAGCACACGCTCCTGACGAGCCTGCAGCGTGTGGTCCGCCGGCATCTGTCCGGGATCGAGCAGCCGGCGAGTCAAGTGAAACAAGTCCTCGAGTAATTTGGCTTTCCACGCATTCCACACTTTGGGGCTGGTACCGCGTATGTCCGCTACGGTCAGTAAATACAACGCGATCAGCCTGCGCTGGTTCTGAACTTTGTTGGCAAATGCACGAATCACATCGGGATCCGACAGATCCTGCTTTTGTGCCGTGGCCGACATCATCAAGTGTTGCTCGACCAGCCAGGTTACCAGCGCGGTATCTTCTTTCGATACGCCGTGCGCCCGGCAAAAACTCGAGGCATCAGCCATACCGAGGATGGAATGATCGCCGCCCCGGCCTTTCGCGATATCGTGAAACAGACCCGCGAGATACAAGACCTCGATACGGTCGAATTCCGAGATCAGCCGGCTGCACAATGGATATTCGTGCGCCATCTCCGGCACGGTGAAGCGGCGCAGATTGCGCACGACCATCAGGATGTGCTCATCAACGGTGTAAACATGGAACAGATCATGTTGCATGCGCCCGACGATGCGGCCAAACGCTGGCAGGTAGCGGCCCAGAACGCCGTATTGATTCATCCGGCGCAGCGCGTGCGTAATACCGGTAGGGCGTCGCAAGATCTGCATGAACAGCGCGCGATTTTCCGGGTTGCGTCTGAAAGCGGCATCGATCTGATCGCGCGCGTGCCACAAGGCGCGCATGGTCGGAACAGCAAAGCCTTTGAGCTCCGGATGGTCTTGCAGCAACAGAAAGGCTTCCAGAATCGCCGAGGGTTGGCGCTGGAACAAACCGTGACTGGCCTCGAGCAGTTCGGAATTGATACGAAAGCGCTCGCTCAATTCACGCGGCTGGGTGGACGCCACGGGAAAGATGCGCTTTCCGAGGTTCTGCAGCACGATGGTATTGAGCAACTGGACCGCTTTTGCGGTGGTATAGAACTGTTGCATTAGCTGTTCGCTGGCGCGCCTGGCCGGCGTATCCGCCAAACCGTATTCCTTGGCCAGCGCTGACTGGAAATCGAACAGCAGGCGATCTTCGCGCCGATTCGTCAGATAGTGCAAGCGAACGCGTAGCACGGCGAGCATGGCTTCGTGACGCCTCAGCTGGCGCACTTCTTCACGTGTCAGGATCTTCTCGCGCGCGAGGTCCTGCCAGGTGTGTCCGAGACCTGCGGCGCGGCTGATCCACAGAATGTTTTGCAAGTCACGCAGTCCGCCAGGGCTTTCCTTGACATTGGGTTCGAGGTTATACGCCGTATCGTTGAACCGCGTGTGCCGCTGCTGTTGTTCCAGCAGTTTTGCTTCGACGAAATAATCGACATCGAGATCGCTGAAAATGGCATTCTTGAAACGCGTGTACTGCTTGCGGCTGCCGGTGACGAGCCGCGATTCGAGCAGCGTGGTCTGGACGGTGATGTCGCGCCGTGCTTCGTCCTGGCATTGCTCGATGGTGCGCACGCTATGGCCGATTTCCAGACCGATGTCCCATAGCACGCCAACCAAAGCCTCAACTTGCCCGCGTACGGTTTCTTCTATTTCGCCTGGCAGCAGGATCAGCACGTCGACGTCGGAATACGGATAGAGCAGGCCACGGCCGTAGCCCCCGACGGCGATCAACGCGAGTTCATCGGATTGGCCGGTTTCAGTCCAGATGCCCTGCAGAGCCGCGTCGACCAGTGCGCATTGGTTTTGCAGGGACTTGCCCGCATCGGGCTTTGCGGCGAACGAAGTTTTGAGGTTGGCGCGGCCGTTTGCGAGTGTCTTGCGCCAGTCATTGATACTGGGCGCAAACGTGCTGGTCCGCGCGACGCGCGGAAGGGCCCCGGCCGACATCTATTGCGTCGCCGGCGGCGGTGGCGTTCCCGGCGAGACAGTCAATACTTCGAAGCCTGTGTCGGAGACGAGCACGGTGTGTTCCCACTGCGCCGACAGGGAATGATCTTTAGTGACCACGGTCCAGCCGTCCGCAAGCTGGCGAATACCCGCCTTGCCGGCATTGATCATGGGCTCCACGGTGAACACCATGCCTGGTTGCAGCCGGATGCCAGTCCCGGCATGGCCGTAATGCAGAACTTGCGGCTCTTCATGAAAATTCCTCCCGATGCCGTGACCGCAAAACTCACGCACGATGGAGTAGCCGTGTTCTTCAGCGTGGGCCTGGATAACCTCGCCGATGTCCCCGAGGTAGGCGCCGGGTTTCACGGCGTCGATTCCACGCCACATGCATTCGTAAGTTATTTGTGCGAGCCGGCGCGCTTGTATGGAGGGTTCGCCCACAAAAAACATGCGGCTGGTGTCACCATGAAAGCCGTCCTTTATGACGGTGATATCGATATTCAGAACATCGCCCGCTTTGAGCTTTTTCGCTCCCGGCACGCCATGACAGACGACATGGTTAACCGACGTGCAAATGGATTTCGGATATGGCTGGTAGCCGGGCGGCGCATAGTTCAGCGGCGCCGGTATGGTGTGCTGAACATTGACCATGTAGTCATGGCACAGCGCATCGAGCTCTTCGGTCGTGACATTGGGCCGGACATGCGGGGCGATAAAATCGAGTACCTCGGCCGCGAGGCGGCCTGCTACACGCATTTTCTCGATTTCTTCAGGCGTTTTGATGGGGACGGACATGATTAACAAATCGTTAAGCCGCTAATGATAACACCCGGGTCCGACTGCTTCGGTGGTCTGGGTACTCAGCAAATGAAGCTCCATCCCCTCTAATTCAACCATCACCACAGGCGGGAATTGTTTGATCGATGCACGATGGCAAGCCGCACGCTGCGAAGGTAAGCCTTCCGGTATTGGCTCCGTTTAGCGCACAGCAGGAGGAGTTGCGGGGAAGTTGCGGGACCGGCATACGGAGCAGCTGCCCATGCAGCGGCTCGTTGGAGGGACAACAGCAAAGCAGTGGACAGCTAGTGCTTCGAGCGTTCCATCTCCCATTCCAGGTGTTCGGAATACGCACCGGGCGACATTATCTTTATGCACGCCAGTACATCAGCCAACTGGAGCACGCGACGCTTGACGTGCGAGCCGTGCGTACCGCTGGCGGAATCCATGGGCGTCCACTCGCTACCGACCCAGAACATCCAGCAAACGCCCAGGTCAGCGTTCTCGAGCAACAGCACGCGAGGCCCTGCCAGCCAGTCAATGCGGCTGTGCCCGATTGGATTTGGTGCTGGCTCGGCTTCAGTGGATTGTTCGTTGAGGGCATCCACCAGATCTGCGACTTCATTGTATATGCTGACCTGCGCAATAAAGTCAGTGCCAAGCTGGCGGATATAGTCGGTCCAGCCCTCGGGCGCGAAGGTGAGTATGTCTTCCTCGGACGGAAAGTCGGTCGGATGCCGGCTTGCATTGGCTTCAGCGGCATGCTTCGTGCCGTAACTGTCTTTGATCGTCTTCACGCCACTGCCTTCGGAGCGCGTTGCGCGCGACCTGACCGGCGAAGCAATGCAGGGCTATAACGATGAAGAGGTAAGACCCCGACGCTGCTCCGGATATAAATCCCGCCTGCCAAAGCGTCCCGGAATAGCATCGTCGGCGTTTGCGACGCATCCCGGTATCGGGTAATATGCGCGCCTTTCAAGCGCTGGACGAGTGAAGGGAAACCCAGCGTCTGGCAGAAAAGTATTCCCTGATAGCTCAGTCGGTAGAGCGACGGACTGTTAATCCGCAGGTCCCTGGTTCGAGTCCAGGTCGGGGAGCCAACACCTTCGAATGATAGAAACACGTCCTGTCCCGGGCATTGTTCGCCGCATTGCTTTGCACCACCTTCCTGGCGGCCTCAAGTGATCGGCATACTCACGCAGCTTACTTAGCTTGCGCCCGTTCCAGATTGATGTGGAATAGTCCGAAAGGACGAATAGCAAGCGGCAAGGACTGTAAGCACCCCGTGAATTCGATGTTGCGCCGGTTGAGCTCATGCTTTGCGGTATGTGGGCGAATGGAACTGGGGAAGCCGCCGCGCCGCGCAAAAACTGCGTTCTACGGAAAAGTACCGCGATTCTTTTGTTCCATGTCCTTTGTTTTGTGATCCTCGCCTACCCCTAGTTCCTTTCGATTTTCCGCTTGCTGTGACTTGTCGTGGCGCGCGTCAGCAGGGTTTTTCGGTTTGGCATTGTTCTGCCCGGTTTTTCGAGTTGGGTCGGACTTGTCCGGCGCATTCTTACGATGGTCGGCTGGCATATGTCTCCTTGTCTGTGGGGTGTTGCGGCAGCGTTCGTGCTGCTTGCAAAGTGCAAGGAGGATGCCAACTTCGCCGTTCCGCCTGTTAGTCCAGGAGTTAATCCAGCGCTCCAGTTCAAGTGACAGTGCCATTGGCTGGATCTGAAATTTACCGATCTGTGTACAAATTACTGCGGCGATGCCTCTCCAGCAAAACGTATAAGAACCGCAAGTCGGCTGCGGAGATATGCAAAACAGCCTTTTCATCCGCTGCGCCAATGGCACAACGCTTGCATCAGAACATTACCCAGATCCCGCGCAGGTCGCGACATCTCTTGGGCAATCGCGGCATCCCAGACAAGATCCCCAATGAAGGCGCCTCGTGGGCCGTGAATTGCCGGCAGGTCGACTCACTCTCAAATGCAAAAAGTCGCGCAGTGGCGCTTCGAAAGAGTTGCCGAGCACAGCTGGTACTGGGAGCGTATCGGAGCTGAGTCTGGTACGAGAATCGGGCCCTTTTCGAGCTTCACCGCCTGCCTCATGGATGCCCGGCAAAAGGGATTCAACCCCGGGATGCCGGAAAGAAGGCGGATTCCAAGAGATCCGCAGCCGCCTTTGTTCAGCCGCTGAAGCTGCCGAAAAAAAGGGCACCCTCGCGGGGTGCCCTTCAACATTCATCATTGGGGTGACTACACGTTGCTTGGCCCCTTCGGGCTGTTAGCAGGGGTTGGCCACCACCTAGAAGAGCGTAAGGTTATCTCCTACGCTTGTCAGAATTCTCCTGCATTCGAGGCAAATTCTCAATGGCACGCGCCTGGTCCGTCCGGACTATGGCCAAGGTACACGACGCTCTCTGCACCGTCACATATGTAACGCTGAACGGTCAACCGACTACCTTTGCGATAGCGCCTGTAACATGGTCTATGTTGCGGG
>DATMZQ010000393.1:0-5729 GCA_035573615.1 Burkholderiales bacterium
CGGTGCTCCAGTAATCGGCCATGCAATCGCGCGGAGGCGTTCGGGTAACATGTGTCCGTCCCAGTATAGCTTCCGAAACATCACATCGTGGCAGAACAAATTGATTGTGCCGTGATTGGCGCGGGCGTGGTTGGTCTTGCCATCGCGCGCGAACTCGCCATGGCCGGACGCGAAGTCATCGTGCTTGAAGCCGCCGACGCCATTGGCACCCATACCAGCTCACGCAATTCCGAAGTCATCCATGCCGGTCTGTATTACCCGAAAGGCTCGCTTAAAGCGCGCTTTTGCGTGACCGGAAAGGGTCTGCTCTACGAGTACTGCTCCGTGCACGGCGTGCCCCATAGCAATCTCGGAAAAATAGTGGTCGCAGTGACGGCGGATGAAGTCACTATCTTGAAGAGCTACGTCGAGAAGGCGCAACAGAATGGCGTCACCGATCTCCGCTGGCTGTCAGTCGAAGCCTTGCGCGAACTCGAACCCGCCGTGGAATGTGTGGCCGGATTCCATTCGCCTTCTACAGGAATTATCGACAGCCACGCCCTCATGCTCGCCTATCAGGGCGATGCAGAAAGCTGCGGCGCGTCTGTCGTGTTCAAAAGTCGCGTAGAGTCTGGCGAAGTCACTGGTGAGGGCATCGTTCTGAACGTATCCGGAGAAGAGTCGATGAGCATCGCCTGCCAGAGCGTGGTGAATTCAGCAGGACTTTTCGCGCAGGACGTTGCCCGCTCCGTCCAGGGAATACCGAAATCCAGCATACCACCGCAGTATTTCGCCAAAGCCCACTATTACACGCTGTCCGGCAAGGCTCCCTTCCGGCGTCTGGTTTATCCGGTCGCGAGTCACGCGCATCTGGGCGTACACGTTACGGTGGACATGGCCGGACAGATCCGCTTCGGCCCCGATGTGTCCTGGGTTAACGGCGTCGATTACACATTCGATGTGTCGCGCGAACCGCTCTTCTACGAGGCCATCCGCAAGTACTATCCGGCGCTGAAGCAGGGCCAACTGCAACCGGGGTACACGGGTATCCGGCCCAAGGTTTCCGGTCCAAAGGAGCCGGCGGCCGATTTCATCATTCAGGGGCCAAAGCATCATGGAGTCGCGGGACTGGTCAATCTATACGGCATCGAATCGCCCGGGCTCACCGCATCACTTGCAATCGCGCAGCACGTCAAGCAATTGCTGCAGGGTTAAACTGGCACACCAAGGCGGAGAAAAGTTATGGGAGCAATGGACCAACTGGAGCCCATTGAAAAGGCGGGTGTGGACGAACTGCGCACGCTGCAACTTGAGCGCCTTCGCTGGAGCCTGCTGCACGCCTACGAAAATGTGTCCCACTACCGCAAGGCGTTCGATGCGGCAGGCGCTCATCCATCCGATCTGAAACAGCTTTCCGATCTCGAAAGATTTCCGTTTACGACCAAGACGGAGTTGCGCGAGAACTACCCGTTTGGCATGTTCGCGGTGCCGATGAATGACATCGTTCGCGTACACGCCTCCAGCGGCACCACCGGCAAGCCTACGGTGGTCGGTTACACCAAAAAAGACATCGGGATGTGGGCGGCCGTGATGGCGCGCTCGCTGCGCGCGGCAGGGGTCAAATCCAGCGACATCGTTCATATCGCGTATGGCTATGGACTATTCACCGGCGGACTTGGCGCGCACTATGGAGCGGAGGCCCTTGGCGCCACGGTGATTCCGTCGGGTGGCGGCATGACGGAACGCCAGGTCAGGCTGATTTGCGATTTCAAGCCGGACGTCATCATGTGCACGCCCTCGTATCTTCTGGTGATTGCGGATGAGTTCGCGCGCCAGGGACTGGACCCGGCACAATCCTCGCCAAGGATCGGCATTTTTGGCGCGGAACCGTGGTCCGAAAGCATGCAGGCCGAACTCGAGCGCTGCTTCGGGATCGTGGCACTGGACTTGTATGGCCTGTCGGAAGTCATCGGTCCGGGCGTTGCAGCAGAATGTATTGAGTCGCGCGATGGGCTCACCATCTGGGAAGACCATTTCTATCCTGAAATCATCGACCCGCGCACTGGCGCAGTACTTCCGGAAGGCGCAACCGGCGAACTCGTATTCACCTCGCTGACCAAAATCGGCATGCCAGTGATTCGCTATCGCACCCGCGATCTCACGCGTTTGTTGCCAGGAACCGCACGTACCATGCGGCGTATGGCGCGCGTCACCGGTCGCAGCGATGACATGCTAATTATCCGCGGCGTCAACGTCTTTCCGTCCCAGGTCGAGGAAATCCTCGTGCAGCAGTCAGCGCTATCGCCGCACTATGTGCTCGAAGTCACCCGCGACGGACATATGGATGAGCTGGACGTCCTGGTGGAGCGCCGTGCGGATATCCCGGGGCCGCTTGCCGCCACCGCAAGGCGCTCTATCGAACAGGAAGTGGAGCGCATGATCAAGGGCCTGATTGGTGTCACCACGAAGGTACGTGTGGCCGAGCCGCAGACCCTGCCCCGCTCCCAGGGCAAGGCCGCACGCGTCATCGACAAGCGACCCCGGAATTGAAGGAAATCACATGATCACATCTTCCGGACTGACGCCAGCCGAACCATTGCTCAAGGTAAACCTGGAGAACGAAGCCGTCGCAGGCTGGCTTGCTTCATCACCGCGCGATGTCGGTGACTTTTCCGGAGACTGCATACGCTATTCGCGATTCTGGCAGGCCAGCGCAACCTTGCTTGGCCGATTGCCGGCCAAACCGGAACGCAACGCGCAGCAGGCAGAAGCGGCCAAGTCGATTCATGGTCTGGCCCGCGAAGCACGCGCGCGTTTTCTGTCTGCGCACTCCGGCGCGCTGTACGACCGCCTGACGCGCAGCAGGACGCGCTTTGTTCGTGTAGAACAACTTGTCTACGATGCAGCGGAACTCGTCCCGGGATTAACACCCACGCAAGCGCAAGTGGATGGCGAACTGGCGCTCATGCAGCGCGATAAGGAAGGCCATGAAATCGATCAGGGAATTTTGATTTCCCATGTGCTTGCCGACCAAAGCGCCGGAACACACCTCTGCCATGCCATGCTTTTGCCGCGCCCGGAGGCAATCGAGCGGCTTGCGGAATTTCAGGCCAATGGCCGGATTGATCTCGGTGCCGCGGAAGTCTTCCGCAACGGAAAGGCCGCGTACGTCATTCAGAAAAACCCGCGGCATCTGAACGCCGAAGACGACAGTACCATCGACGCGGCGGAAATCGCAGTCGATCTCGCCATTCTCGATCCGCAAAGCCAGATCGGCGTGCTACGCGGAGACTACGTGCAGGGTGGAAAATATGATGGCCGGCGCATGCTCGGCAGCGGAATCAATCTAACGCATCTGTACTACGGCAAGATTCCCTACATCTGGTATTTGCAGCGCGACCTTGGCATCGTAAACAAATTTTTCCGCGGCGTGGCCCGCGAAGACGTGATACCGGATGACATTACCGGTGAGACTAACGAAAAACCCTGGATCGCCGTCGTGGAGCAATTCGCAATCGGTGGACATTGCCAGTATCTCCTGACAATGGATTACGTACTGGCGGCGCGCGGAGCGTTCATGACGCTGCCGGCACGCAAGGAGGGCATCATTCCGGGAGCAGCCAACATGCGGATGCCGCGCTTTACTGGCGAGCGCATCGCGCGGCAGGCGATTCTGTATGGGCTGCGGCTCGAATGCGATAGTACGGAGGGCCGGCTCATGTGCGATGAGATTGTAGCGCCCGAAGAAATGGACGCCGCAATAGAGCGGGTGGTGAAAAATTTCACCGGATCGGGCATCGTCAGCGCGGCATCAAACCGCCGCGCGTTTCGGGTCACCCAGGAGCCGCTGGACTTGTTTCGCCGTTACTTCGCCACCTACGCACGGGAACAGGCTTACTGCCACTTCAGTCCGGCATTGATCGAGAACCTGGAAACCCACTGGAACGCCAAAACTCGCAAGCTTTGAGCTAATCGGTTCCTTCGTTCGCCACTATCCATGGCCGTTGGCTGATCACTCTGCCTGCCGATCGGGTATCATGCGCGCCGCCGCGATTCTTATTCGGACCCGAGCCACGGGCTCAAGCTTAGTCCGCGCACAAATAGCGGCGTCCTTTACAACAATCAGGAGATAACAAAGCATGACCGCTGCAATCATGATTATTGGACCGCTTTCCGTCGTCATTGGCTGCCTTTACTGGGTGATGTCGCTCGGTAAGGCGCAAGCAACACTGAATGCGGACCTTTGGCCCAAGATCAGCAAGTAAGCGCTGACGCCAAAAGCAAAAGCCCCGAAGCTCCGGGGCTTTTTTTTGCGTGTCAGCGTTGGTTCCGACCTAAGCGGCCTTGGCCTGACTGATCGCCCGCCATACCTTTTCGGGCGTAGCCGGCATTTCGATCTGTGTCACGCCAAGTGGGCGCAAGGCGTCAATGACAGCATTCATGACTGTCGGAGTACCACCCACCGTGCCAAGCTCGCCTACCCCCTTCGCGCCCAGCGGGTTGATTTTGCAAGGCGTGGTCTCGTCGGTGAAGGTACTGAAATTCGGCAAATCGTCCGCGCGGGGCAAACAGTAATCCTGCAGGGAGCCGGTAATGAGTTGGCCCGTCTGCGGATCGTAATGCGCGTTTTCCAATAGAGCCTGGCCCACCGCCTGCGCGATGCCGCCGTGGACCTGACCCGCAACGATTAGCGGATTGATTACGCGACCCACGTCATCCACCGTCGTATAGCGCACGATCTGCGTAACGCCGGTATCGGCGTCGATCTCCACTTCGCAGACATGGCAACTGTTCGGCCAGGAGGGTCCATCGACTTTTTGCAAAGTCGAAATTGCAATGCGTTTTTCCGGTTGCTGGCCCGCCAGCTCGAACAGTCCGATGCCGAGGTCGGTACCGGCCACCTTGAAGCTTCCGTCACGGTATTCGATGTCCTGACCCGCTGCTTCCAGCGCGTCACCTGCCAGTTCACGGCCTTTTTCGATGGCTTGCTTCGAGGCGGTCAGCATGGCCGATCCACCAATGTAGAGGGAGCGGCTGCCCATGCTGCCGATACCCTGCCCGATGTCGCTGTCGCCTTGAACAATGACGATTCTTTCGGGATCGATGGCCAGCGTTTCGGACAGAATCTGCACGTAACTGGTCTCGATGCCCTGCCCCATGGCCTGCATCGCGGTATAGACCAGCACGCGTCCATCGGCCTCGACATGCAGGTTCACGCTTTCCTCATGCACCACACCGGTCCACTCGAGGAACGTCGACAGTGCGCGACCGCGCAGCTTGCCGCGCTTGCGCGATTCCTCGCGCCGTGCGGCATAGCCTTTCCAGTCGGCCTGCTGCAGGATTCGATCCAGCATATGCGGGAAATTGCCGCTGTCGAATTTCTCCCCCATCGGTGTCTTGTAGGGCATTTGCGAGGGCTGGATAAAGTTGCGTCGGCGCAATTCGGCCGGATCCATTTTCATTTCCGCCGCCGCCTGGTCCATCAGCCGCTCCAGCAGATAAATCGCTTCCGGCCGTCCCGCGCCGCGGTAGGCGCCGACGACATTAGTATTGGTCATCACCGCCGTGCCGCGCAAATGCAGTGTTGGAACGTGATAGACGCCAGTGATAACTTTCGGCCCGACTGCGACCACGATTACAGCACCCGGTCCACTGACATGCGCTCCGATATTGCCAACGATGTCGACCCGCAAGCCCAGAATCTTGCCTTCGCCGTCGAATGCCAGTTCGGCATGATTGGTCTGGTCGCG
>DATMZQ010000394.1:0-3359 GCA_035573615.1 Burkholderiales bacterium
GCCCACAGCGTGATTCCCCATAGCATCGGATGCGCCGTGAACCGTTTCAGATTGCCGGGAATGTAGGCCGCGGCGATCAATACCAGTGCCACGGGCATGAGCCAGAGCGCGGCATAGCGTCCCCATGTGGGAGGGTCCCACAGCTCAATGAATGGCGCCTTGGCCATGCCGGCAACGATCAATCCGAAACCGGCCAGTGAAAGCAGGGCATAGGAGCCCTTGTAGGGACCTTCGCCAAGTTTTGCGATCAGCCGCCCGCGCGCGGAGCGCATGCTCGAGAACACATGCACGCCGAAAAACAGCGCCAGACCTGCAATCAGCCAAGACATGATTTCACCCTCCCCCCATTTGTGTCAGCGGCGCTTGTGCGCCTGCGCGACGACGTCGCGCAACACCATGCCGATGCCGAAAACGAGCAATACCAGTCCGCTCCATGCGACCCACATTTTCGGTTTTTCCACGCCCGTATCGACCTGCAGGCCCACGCCGGAAACCGCCAGCGGCGGCGTACCGACTTCTTCCAGCACGAGCAGATAGCTGCCGGGATAGTAAATCTGAAGCGGTTCCAGCGCCACGCTGACATTGCCCCGGCCCTTGACCTTGATGCTGCGCTCGGCCACACCGCTGTCCCCCTGCATCAGGCTGACTTGATATTCATTCGTTGCGCCGCTGGAGTCGGGCTGCGTGACATTGAAGGTGAAGCGCAGCCGGTAATTGTTTTGCTCGGGTGTGAGTTCCAGCGGCAGCGGCTTGTAGGCCTGTCCCCCGCGCAGCCTCAATACTGAACCGTCCGGCAGTGGCCAGCGATTGCCGCGCTCGGTAAGCGCAAAACTCTGCCCGGAGCGGCCGCTGACATGTTCGCAAAACGCGTAATAGCCGGGGCCGATCAGCAGCCCCAGCACGATCAGAAGCAGGACCTGCGGTTTCACCCGGCGGCTTCTTTGCGGATTGTCACTGACATGGCCAGGATTATCGGCCGTACTTTGTTAGACGTCGATCAAATCACCTGATGGTGGCTGTAGCGCCCAACGGCGTGCCGCCGTAACGTCGATCGACGAACGCGACAACATCGGGGTCCATGTCGCGCGCGGGCACCGGATCCTTTGCAAAATAACCATAGCGGTCTGCGCCACGCACCAGGGTTGCGGAATTCATGTCGCCGCGCTGTTTCACATGGGGCGCGACATAGCGGATCGCATAGCCCATGCGACGGCCGCTGGACCGGTTGGGCGGCGAGCCGTGCAGAATCTTGATGTGGTGCAGCGACATGTCTCCTTGCGCGAGCGTGATGTCCGCCGCTTTGGATTCGTCAACGTCGTCGGCAAGTTCTTCGTGCGTGAACAACATATTCGTGCTTTGCGCGTCGGACTTTCGGTGCGACAGGGAAGGCATGGTTTGGCTGCCGGGAATGACGCGCATCGCGCCATTCTCCACGGTGCTGGGATACAGGGCGATCCAGGCGGAGACTACGTCGTCCGGTTCCAACCCCCAATAGTACGAATCCTGGTGCCAGGCGATGAAACCGGGATCATTGCCTTCCTTGACGAAAAGACTCGACCCCCAGCACAGAATGTCCGGGCCGAGGATGGATTCCACGGCGTCGAGTACCCTGGAATGGAAGACCAGGTCGTAGAGGCGGGTGAGTTTGAGGTGGCCCTTGTTGCGGATGACATGCCCGGCAACCAGTCCGCTGCGGCGCTCGAAATCCTCGATGCCGGTGCGCACCTCGGTGGCCTCGCCGGAGGTCAGCGCGGGTACGGGGAAAACGTAGCCATCCTTGCGATACTTCGCGATCTGCGCCGCGTCCAGATTATTACCCACACGTCCTCCTTTTTTCAAATGAACGCGGCATTGTCGCATGCGCGAGCGTGACGATGCCCGCAAGCCCGTTCGGATGACGTAGACTGCCGCGGGCTTCGAAACTGACGGCGACAAGATGGAAACCACGATTCTGCTGATCTTCGGCGTGGTCTACCTGGGCATGATCCTCGGCGGGCTGCCTTTTCTGTCGCTCGACCGAACCGGCATAGCGTTGCTCGGTGCCATTGCGTTGATCGGAGCCGGGGCGATCAACCTGGAAGAAGCGTGGCAGGCGGTCCATGTTCCCACGCTGATCCTGCTGTTCGCCTTCATGGTCGTGTCCGCACAACTGCGCATGGGCGGCTTCTATACCTGGGTGACGCACCAGACCGGGCATCTTCCTTTGTCGCCGCCCAAACTGCTCGCGGCGCTGATCGCCATCGTCGCCGCACTGTCGGCGGTGTTCAGCAACGATGTCGTCTGTCTGGCCATGGCTCCGGTGCTGATCGATGTTTGCCTCGCGCGGCGACTGAATCCCATTCCCTTCCTTTTGGCGCTGGCGTGCGGTGCCAACGTTGGGTCGGCGCTGACGCTAATCGGCAATCCGCAGAACATGCTGATCGGTGAGCGCCTGAAACTCTCCTTTTCCGGCTATTTGCTGGAAGCGGCGATACCGGTAGTGCTGGGACTGTTCGTGGTGTGGGGAGTGATTGTCCTGAGCAGTCGCAGGGCCTGGGCGTTGGCTGCGGAGGAAGCAGCGACCGATGCGCTTCCCGCCCATCTCGAACCGGCTCCGCGGGTCGATCGATGGCAAACGGCGAAAGGCCTCTCGGTTGCAGCGGTGGTGTTCATACTGTTTCTCTTCGCTCCCGTGCCGCGCGAGGTTGTCGCCCTCACCGCGGCGGGTGTGCTGATGATGAGCCGCCGTCTTCATTCCAGGAAAATGCTCGGTCTGGTGGACTGGCAACTGCTGGTCCTATTTATCGGGTTGTTCGTCGTCAACCATGGGCTGGAAAAAACCGGCCTGATCCATCAATTCGTCGGCCGCATGGCAGCACTCGGCGTGGATTTGCACGAACCTTTGCCGCTTTTCGTTGCAAGTTTCGCCCTGTCGAACATCGTGTCCAACGTTCCAGCCGTCATGTTGTTGCTGCCGGTCGCGACCCACGAATTGGCCGGGCCGCTGCTGGCGCTGGCGAGCACCTTGGCCGGAAACTTGCTCATCGTTGGTAGCATCGCCAATATCATCGTGGTGGACGCGGCGCACAGAAGGGGATTGACCATCGACTGGAAACGTCATGCCCGGATCGGCATTCCGGTGACTTTGGCCACGATGGCGATTTCCTGGCTCTATCTGTGGTTACGGGTACTGCGATGAAGGCTCAACGTATTGGGTTCCCGGACGTTAAAGCTGCCATGAAGTCCGCTTTCCTTTCGCTGCTGTTCCTGTTGCCGTCCCTCGCTCTTGCCGCGGATGTGCAATCCGTGGAATTGCACCACGAGCTCGTATTGCCTCCAGGCGTCAAAGTCGTCGCGTTGACGCTGGATGCCTGCGGTGG
>DATMZQ010000395.1:0-2980 GCA_035573615.1 Burkholderiales bacterium
GCGGGAATAGCTCAGTTGGTAGAGCGCAACCTTGCCAAGGTTGAGGTCGCGAGTTCGAGCCTCGTTTCCCGCTCCAAAGCAAAGGGGAAAACGCTCAATAGCGTTTTCCCTTTTTTAGTTTTCGGCGACTCCGTTCGCCAGGTGCACTACCAGACGACTAGTGCGCGCACCCCGGCGGGGTGGCAGAGTGGTCATGCAGCGGCCTGCAAAGCCGTGTACGCCGGTTCGATTCCGACCCCCGCCTCCAAATCGCTAATGACATTCCGCTGAATGATGGTCTTTAGTGCCGCCAGCTTTGTGAGTTGACCAGAGGCACTACCGGCGCTCGCGCGAAGGGAAACTTACGTAAAATTCACCGCTTCTGCCCGGATGGTGAAATTGGTAGACACAAGGGACTTAAAATCCCTCGGCCCTTTAACAGGCCATGCCGGTTCGACCCCGGCTCCGGGCACCAATCAATTGCTGTTGCATCGTTTGCACAACAGGATTAGCAGGCTGAACAAACGAAAGGTGATTATCTGCATTTGATGAGCATGTTGCTGCTACGGTAAGCCCCGTATTGAGTCGCGGGGGTAGAACCCTGCTTCGCGTCTCCCGCGACTATGTCGTATCCGCTATCACCGCAAAGTTCTTCCGCCTTGGTGTAGCAATTTCCCCAACTCTGCGCAGTCCCGGAGCAATTGATACTGTGGCCTATGGAGCCATCTGGCAAACGGATGTCGTTTACCGTAGTGCAGCCGGCAAAGCCGGCCATAATCACCAGGAAAAGTATGCGCATTGTGATGTGAATTGCCGTCCTTCATTCTTTGCCATGTCAAACTCTCCCACAGTTAGCACGACAATAGTGACAATCCACAATTGTCCGCACTATATAACCCCCAATTGCCATGTAGAGTTGCAGTCTATCGTGTCCTATTGATTTCCCGATCTGAAATCCTCGAGCCAGTTAGAGCCACGCTGGAATACACACAGGAGCCTGCAAGGATGAAGAACATCGTATCGTTTTGCATCGCATCGCTGCTGTTGATCTCGAGCGGCGCAGACGCGCTTGCGCAAATCACGGAACGCAGAGTTGACATCTACAGCGAAGGCATTCGCTTGAGCGGCACGGTTTTCCATCTTCAGTCACTCGATGGCAAAAAACTGCCCGCCGTCATCTTGTCCCACGGCTGGGGTGGCACGGCATCGATGTTACGGCCACAGGCAGAGCAATTCGCGGACGCTGGCTACTTCGTACTGGCGTTCGACTATCGGGGCTGGGGAGATAGCGATTCACGCTGGGTACGGGACGAAGCCGCGGCAGCCGGATCGGGCGACAGAAGAGAACTTCGCGAAGTGGTGCATCCGCTGGATCAGGCCACCGATCTATTGAATGCTGTGCACTGGGCGATGGGCGAATCGATGGTCGATACCAACCGCGTCGGCTTGTGGGGCACAAGTTTTTCGGGTGGCCTTGTCGCATATGCAGCAGCGCGTGATCCCCGCATCAAGGCAATCGTCAGCCAGGTAGCCTGGTTTGGGACGCCGCGTAACCAGATGCCGCCAGATGTCTTGTCCAAAGCGGAGTCGGATGCGACCCGCCGAGCTCGCGGAGAGATCGGCTACCCGACACCCGGTGTCCAGGAGGTCGGCAACTTGCGTGGCGGGCCGGCACGGGAAAGCTTTCTGCTCTACGCACCGATCGACGACATTCCAGCCATCAAGCAATGTGCCATTTTGATCATCGATGCGGAGAAAGAGGAACTTTTCGACCTGCGGAAGCAGGGCGAACTAGCCTTCCAGCGGGCGACCGGACCAAAGAAGCGCGTGGTGATTCCTGGCGTCAGCCACTACGATATCTACGGAAAATCGCGTGAGCAGGCCACGATGCTTGCAATCGAATGGCTGGACGCGCACCTCAAGAGTGCTATGTAAAAGCGCAGTCCAGCGATCACGACAATCGCATTATTTCAGCACGCTGTAGTTGCGCGGAAATTGACCTTCGAACGCATCTGTTGAGCGCCGCTTGATGATCCTGCTACATTCCATCCAACCCCGGTTCCATTCGTCCCGGTAAGGAATATTGCTTGAATAGGGATTGGTAAATCGGTGTTGGCCCTTTTGATTTGCAGCCCAGCCTTTCTTATAAATACCAAGCAGAACTTTGTTTCCCGCTTCAATATTATCGCTCTTGAGCAAGGCCCTGATTGCTTCCCACATACCCCTGCGCTTCTGTACTACCTTTTTACGCCTTTCCATAAACTCCTCCACGTTTGATGGGTTTTCTATTTATTTGCCATAGAGTAACCAGGATTCCAGGTAACTGCCAAGGCTATCCTAATCCGACTTGTTCTTGCGTTCCTAGTGATAACCGTCGGCTACCCTCATCCGGAACGTTGATCCCGGAGAGGACGCCTGGTGGAAGCATTGTTTCGGCAATCTACGCAAGCGAGATTGCCAGAGCCGAACCACCCTGGATACTGTCAAGAGACGGCGCCGCACACTTGTGATACCGTGCAACCGCGTCCGCGGAATAGAGAAGAAAAAAGGGGAGGCGGGTTAATAGCTGGGGAGGCGGGTTTCTCGTAGCCCGTTAAGCGCGTTCCGCGGACGCACCATCCCATATATTCCAGACAAAAAAAACCGCGATGCAGAGCAAAGCGGTTTTAGGCCCAAGCCAAAAGCGAAGGGAGGCGACACTTTTGGCCGGATGAAAATGAAACCAATAGAGGTCGATGTACGGGAAGATTATTTCCCTTACTTAAGTCTTTGGATTTGCAAAATAGGGCAGGATTGCCATGCTTCGCGCGACGCTCGATCTTTTAACTAGATCGTTTTGTCACGGAAGGAGTAAGGATAGCTACCGCAAGTCCATTCTGCAACGAGCTTTACAAAAAATCGTCACACTGCGCATGGTGCTCGCTGACGGAATACCAAAAATAATCTAAAAGAAACAAATTGGAATCTCGGACAGTGCTATATGTGCTTGAGGTTTGGGTTG
>DATMZQ010000396.1:0-2146 GCA_035573615.1 Burkholderiales bacterium
CGGGTTGGGCCTTTATTGAAGGAACTCATGTACGCGTGATCGCACTGAAAAGAAATTCGTATAGATTTGGACAAGTCCTCCAGCACTTGGCTTCCATCAGAACGCCTCGTTCAACCGACAGACACTCGCGGACCGAAATTATGCGATCTGCGCGGTTCTCTGGTGGTCGACTAAGCTACGTTGCGGCTGAAACGGATCGTCCCCTTTTGCATTCCTTCCAGCACAACCGAGATGCCGCCGGCCGCGATCATCCATTCCAGCCGGTGGTCGCGATACTGGCGCACTACTTGTCCGCTTTTCAGCATTTGGCCCAGATCGGGCATCTTGTCGAGCACCGCCTGCATCTGCGCTCTGACTTTGGCCACGCTTTCGCGCTGATTCACGCGCTCAAACCAGGCAAGCAGCCGGGATCCCTTGCGCGGCGCATAACCGTACCCAGCCGAACGATTCAAATAGGGAATGACTGAAACGTCTCCCCAACCGAAAGCCTCGCCATTCATCCAGTGTCGATTGCCGAGCTGGCGCTCGAGCCAGCCCTGTAATTGTTCGATATTGTTTTTCGCATACGCAGTCAATGTGTCTGCCAGCGTCCCGCTCGCACGCTGGTAACGAAGCACTTCGAACGTTCCCCAATTGTTCTGCTCGTATTGTGTATCCATGACATCTTCGATCATGCGGACCCGTGCGCGTTCCGCCGGGGATTTGGGCAACAGGGGCGGATCGGGCCATTTGTCTTCTATGTACTCCAGTATCACGGTGGAATCGAACACGCTGAAGTTGTCATCGATCAGCGCAGGGACTTCTGCGCGTGGATTCGCATCCACGAATTCGCCGCCGGCCTTTCCCACCGCCATTCCGTCTGGAATCGCAGTTTGGTATTCGATATTTTTTTCGTTCAACGCAATCTTGACCTTCATCGCGTACGCCGACAGCGGATGTTCGTAAAGCTTCAGCATTTCCCTCTCCTTAACATTCGTGAAGCGTGGCGCGCCCGACGCACCTTGACGACATTTATGTGACCAGAACGACCTTACCGGTTACACGCTTGTTCAGCACTTCATTGAGCGCTTCGGCTGCTCGCTCCAGCGGATAAGTGGCGTGGATGTGCGGTTTTATTTTTTCCGCAGCGTACATGGCCATCAATTCCCAGTTGTTTTCGCGATTGCGCTCGGGCTCATTCCGGGTAAATGCGCCCCAGAACACACCGACGATCGAGCAGCCCTTCAACAACGTAAGATTTAGCGGGACTTTGGGAATGTCGCCCGCCGCAAAACCGACTACCAGGAAGCGGCCCTTCCACGCCATGTCCCGCAGCGCCGGCTCTGAATAGGGCCCGCCCACCGGATCATAGATGACATCGACGCCTTTGCCTGCCGTCAGCGTTTTTACCCGCGCGCGCAAATCTTCAGATCCATAATTGATGACCTCATCCGCGCCATTATCCCTGCACACATTCAATTTCACGTCGCTGGAGGCAGCCGCAATGACGCGCGCCCCCATCGCCTTGCCGAGTTGAATCGCAGCCAGCCCGACACCGCCCGCCGCCCCAAGCACGAGCAGGGTTTCGCCCGCCTTGATGTCCGCCCGGTCCTTCAATGCGTGATACGAGGTCCCGTAGGTCAGCACGAAGGCCGATGCCGGAACGAACTCCATGCTTGACGGCATTGCAATGGTGCGATCCGCATCGACCACCATCTCTTCTGCGAAGCCGCCCCAGGTATTGAAAGCGATGACCCGATCGCCGACCTTGACTCGCGTTACGCCCTCGCCCGTTTCCTTGACGATGCCGGCCACTTCTCCACCGGGAGAAAAAGGCATCTCGGGTTTGAACTGATATTTGCCCTGGATGATCAGCGTATCCGGAAAATTTACGCCGCATGCTTTCACGCTGACAACGACCTGACCAGTTGCCGGCTTTGGCGAAGGCACATCCTCGACAACCAGCTTCCCGGGCAATCCCCATTCCCTGCATAGAACAGCTTTCATGGTTCTCCAGATCGGTGCAGTGCGGTTTAGGCTTTGATTCCGCCTTTGATCATTTTTTCGACCTGCTGCCAGCCAGCCTCGGCCATCGGCCGCGCGCGCTTGCCTTGTTCCAGTGCGTGTGCGCTGGCAGCCGTTCCATCTTTTACCCTGCCCATGATGC
>DATMZQ010000397.1:0-2801 GCA_035573615.1 Burkholderiales bacterium
TCCGATGCCGATATCATCCTGGTGGACGATGTTTTGTTTACCGGACGTACCATACGCGCGGCGATGAATGAATTGTTTGACTACGGCAGACCCAAGAGCATACGACTGGCCGCCTTGATCGATCGCGGAGGACGCCAACTACCCATCGCGGCACAGTTTGTGGGCGATGAATATGCTGTGGCTGAAGGCGAGCAGATCGAGTTGACGAAGAACGAAAAGGACGAGCTTAGTTTGGTGCTGAACCGGGCCCGGGCATGACGAGCTACAACCTGCAGTTGAACGCACAGGGCGAACTCCAGCATCTGCTCACCATCGAAGGCTTGCCGCAGGAAATCATCGTACGCATTCTTGATACTGCGCATTCCTTCCTCTCGGTCGGGGAACGTGAAATCAAAAAGGTTCCCTTATTGCGCGGCAAGGCGGTGTTCAATCTTTTCTTCGAGGCATCGACCAGAACGCGCACCACTTTTGAAATCGCCGCAAAGCGTCTTTCGGCAGACGTGATCAATCTGAACGTTGGTACATCTTCCCAAAGCAAGGGCGAGACACTATTGGATACCGTGGCAAACCTGTCTGCAATGCATGCCGACATGTTTGTCGTGAGGCATTCGCAGAGCGGCGCTGCACATCTCATCGCAAGACACGTGGCGCCTTATATTCATGTGATTAATGCCGGCGACGGTCGCCATGCGCATCCTACGCAGGGCTTGCTGGATATGTTCACCATCCGTTATTACAAGAAGGAATTTACATCCTTGCGAGTGGCTATCGTTGGCGATGTGCTGCACTCAAGGGTAGCGCGATCGCAGATTCACGCGCTGGCTACGCTCGGTGTACCGGAAGTGCGAGTGATCGGACCACGTACCTTGTTGCCTTCCAACGTCTCGGATTTGGGGGTGCAGGTCCACCATGACATGGAAAGTGGATTGAAGGACGTCGATGTCATTATCATGCTGCGCCTGCAGAACGAACGCATGAACGGTGCTTTGCTGCCGTCCGCGCAAGAATTTTTCAAGTACTACGGACTGACTCCAGCCAAGCTCGCGCACGCGAAACCGGATGCAATCGTGATGCACCCGGGTCCGATGAACCGCGGTATCGAAATCGAATCGAGCGTGGCAGACGGACAGCAGTCGGTAATTCTTCCGCAAGTTACTTTTGGCATCGCGGTACGCATGGCGGTCATGTCCATTCTGGCGGGAAATCCGTGAAGATCCAGATCAAAGGCGGCCGGGTCATCGATCCGGGCACTGGGGTCGATCGCACACAGGACGTCTTTATCGCAGCTGGGAAAGTGGTGGCAATTGGGGAAGGGCCGAGCGGATTTCAGGCTAACCGCGTCATCGATGCAAGCGGAATGGTAGTTTGCCCCGGGCTTGTGGATCTCTCCGCGAGATTGCGAGAACCGGGCTACGAGTACAAGGCAACCCTTGAAAGCGAGATGGCAGCAGCGGTGGCCGGCGGTGTAACTTCGCTGGTCTGTCCCCCCGACACGGATCCTCCCCTGGATGAGCCGGGACTGGTCGAGATGCTCAAGCATCGGGCCCGCAATCTGAATCAGGCCCGCGTGTATCCGCTTGGCGCATTGACGCAAGGTCTCAAGGGCGAACGCATCACTGAAATGGCAGAATTGCTCGATGCCGGCTGCATTGCCTTTTCGCAAGCCGATGTGCCGCTCGGCGATAATGAAGTATTGCTGCGCGCCATGCAGTATGCCTCTACTTTTGGCTATCAAGTCTGGCTGCGACCGCGCGATGCCGCGCTCGGCAGGAATGGTGTCGCGCACGACGGCCAGGTAGCGACCCGGCTCGGACTTGCACCGATACCATCCATAGCAGAGACGGTGGCGCTATCCACGATTCTTTTGTTGGTGCGCCAGACCGGCGCCAAAGTGCATTTATGCAGGCTGTCGACGGCTGATGGAATCGATATGGTCCGCCAGGCGAAGTCCCTCGGCATCAAAGTATCATGTGACGTTTCGGCAAATCATGTGCACCTGAGCGAAATGGATATCGGCTATTTCGATTCAAATTGCCATCTGGTTCCTCCACTGCGTTCGATGCGCGATCGCGACGCCGTGCGTCGCGGAGTGCTCGATGGAACGGTGGATGCCATATGCTCGGACCACACGCCGGTGGACGAAGACGCCAAGCAATTGCCATTCGGCGAATCCGAACCTGGAGCGACTGGCCTTGAACTATTGCTCGCACTGACTTTGAAATGGGCTGATGAAGCCAAGCTGTCTTTGGCATCCGCGCTGACAAAAGTCACGAGCGAACCTGCCCGGATACTGGGCATCGAAGCCGGAACAATCATTGCAGGCGCGCGAGCAGATTTGTGTGTCTTTGATCCGCAAGCTCGCTGGACGGTCCAGCCGGCTATCCTGAAGAGCCAAGGAAAAAATACGCCCTTTACCGGATATGAGATGCGCGGCAAGGTTAGATTCACGCTCGTGGAAGGCAACGTTGTGTTTGAAAGCTGAACAGCGTGGGCCCCGACATTTTGGTAAATGGCGGAAGTGGTTGAAATTCAAATTGTCGAACACCAGTTAAGGCTTTGTCGCGCACGCTCCTCTTGCCAACATGAATCCATTACTCGATTTTTCCGGTCTCCCGCGCTTCGCGGAATTCAAAGCCGAAGCGGTGACGCCAGCCATCGACCAGCTGCTGGCTGAATGCAGAACCCTGGTCGGGCTTCTGAGTAACCAGGACACCGAGCCTGACTGGGAGGGGTTCGTCGAACCACTGGACGATGCGAACGAGCGTTTACGCCGTGCCTGGGGCCAGGTGTCTCACATGAAT
>DATMZQ010000398.1:0-3417 GCA_035573615.1 Burkholderiales bacterium
GCTTGACCGCGGAGCCCAAGTGCTGATGAGCGGACTGGACTACGAGCGCGCGGTGCTGGCCGGGGGACCGCTAGGAATTATGCAGGCCTGTATGGACATCGTTATGCCCTACGTGCATCAGCGTGAACAATTCGGACAGCCAATCGGTGAGTTTCAGCTCATGCAAGGCAAGATCGCCGATATGTACACCACGCTGAATGCCTGCAAGGCCTATGTCTATGCAGTGGCCAAGGCGTGCGATCGCGGCCAAACCGCCCGCAAGGACGCGGCGGGCGCCATTCTGTACGCAGCCGAAAAAGCCACGTGGATGGCGGGCGAGGCGATCCAGGCACTCGGGGGCAACGGCTATATCAACGAATATGCCACCGGACGGCTGTGGCGCGACGCAAAACTCTACGAAATCGGCGCCGGGACTTCCGAGATCAGGCGCATGCTGATTGGCCGAGAACTTTTTCGGGAAACCAGTTGAGCGTTTGATGACTACGATTGCAGCCGATACGCACGAGGAAGTTGCCTTCCTGATCGCACAAGGGACGCTTGACGGTTTCAATCGCCATTACCGCTTATTCCGTGAAACCAGTCGCTATGCGAAATCGCTGTTCGAAGGCGGACAATGGGCCGAAATCCAGCGCATTTCGCGCGAGCGCATCCAGTTTTACGACCGGCGCATAACCGAGACTGTTCAATACCTGCAACGGCGCTTCCACACCGACCAGCTTCCGGACGCGATCTGGCAGCAAGTAAAACAGCACTACATCGGCCTGCTGACTAACCACAAGCAACCCGAGCTAGCCGAGAGTTTTTTCAATTCGGTGAGTTGCCGCATTCTCCACCGGAATTATTATCACAACGATTTTTTGTTTGTACGTCCTGTCCTGTCGACAGAACATATCAATTCGGACCCGCCCACTTACCGAAGCTATTATCCAGCCCGGGATGGCGTGCGCGCCACCATTGCGCAAGTGCTTAGAGATTTCGGCTTGCGCAATCCATTCCGCGACCTAAACCGCGATTCCCGCTGGCTGCTGCGGGCCGTGCGCGAACATCTTGGCAGACCTATTCTGCTTGAGGCAAATCACCAGATCCAGGTGCTGACGTCGCTGTTCTTTCGTAACAAGGGCACTTACGCCGTCGGCAAGATTGTCAATGGCAGCCACGAAGTCCCCTTCGCGATCCCCATCCTGCGCAATGGTGATGGCAGCCTGTATCTCGACACCATCCTGCTGGAGGCGGAGCATCTGGCCATCCTGTTCGGCTTCAGCCGCGCATACTTTATGGTCGATATGGAAGTTCCGTCGGGCTATGTCCAGTTCCTCAGGAGCTTGCTGCCGAACAAACCGGCGGCGGAGATCTACACCGTACTGGGCCTGCAGAAACACGGTAAAACGCTTTTCTATCGCGATTTTTTGCACCACCTGAAACATTCCAGCGACTGCTTTGTAATTGCGCCCGGCATACGCGGTCTCGTTATGCTGGTTTTCACCCTCCCGTCCTACCCCTATGTGTTCAAGGTCATCAAGGACGTCATTTCGCCGCCGAAGGAGGTCACGCGCCAGCAAGTCAAAAACAAGTACCTGCTGGTCAAGTATCACGATCGCGTTGGGCGGATGGCGGATACGCTCGAATATACAAACGTGGCATTTCCGGCCGACCGTTTTGCGCCGGAACTTGTCGCGGAGTTGCGCAGACTGGCGCCCTCGATGATTGAAGAGGAAGGCGATACCCTGATCATCAAACACGTTTATATCGAGCGGCGCATGATTCCGCTGAACATGTATGTCGATCGTACGAGCGGCGAGCAGCTCGCGCACGCCGTGCGCGAGTACGGCGATGCCATCCGGCAGCTTGCGGCAGCCAATATTTTTCCGGGCGACATGCTGTTCAAAAATTTTGGCGTGACTCGCTTCGGTCGCGTGGTGTTCTATGATTACGACGAGATCGCCTACATGACCGACTGCAATTTCCGACACATGCCGCAGGCGCGCACTCCCGAGGACGAGATCGCAGCCGAGCCGTGGTACCCGGTTGGAGCTGACGATATTTTTCCGGAAGAATTCGCTGCATTCCTGCTGGGAGATTCAAGAGTACGCGAGGTATTTATGGAACATCATCGCGAGCTGCTCGACGCAGACTTCTGGACGGCCACGCAACGACGAATCGCCGGCGGGCATGTCGAAGACGTATTCCCTTACCCCGAAACGCTGCGCTTCCGGCGGCGTTTCGCTCCCGGCGCCATGCCGTAACGAGGAGACTGAATCATGAAAACCGATCCGATCGTAATCATTGCGGCTGCGCGCACCCCGATGGGAGCGCTGCAAGGTGACCTCAAGGATTTCGCCGCCCCGCAGCTTGGTGCAGCGGCTGTGCGTGCAGCCGTTGAGCGTTCCGGAGTAAACGCCGAGCAAGTTCAGGAAGTCATCATGGGGTGCGTGCTTCCTGCGGGGCAAGGACAGGCCCCGGCGCGCCAGGCCTCGCTCGGAGCCGGACTCCCGCTGACCGCGGGTTGCACCACAGTCAACAAGATGTGCGGATCCGGAATGAAGGCGGCCATGTTTGCGCACGATCTTCTCAGCGCAGGCACCAATGACATCATGGTCGCCGGGGGCATGGAAAGCATGAGTAACGCGCCATATCTGCTACCGAAGGCGCGCACCGGCTACCGTATGGGACACCAGCAAGTCATCGATCATATGTTTCTGGACGGGCTGGAGGATGCCTACGACAAAGGTCGCCTGATGGGCAGCTTCGCCGAGGACTGCGCCACAAAATTCGGCTTTACGCGCGACCAACAGGACGGTTTTGCAATTGCTTCGCTGGAGCGCGCACAGAAAGCAAACAGGGATGGCTCATTCGCGTGGGAGACCGTGCCGATTGCGGTTAAAGCGGGCAAAGACGAGCGCTTCATCGAGCATGATGAGCAGCCCTTCAAAGCCAACTTCGACAAGATTCCCCTGCTCAAGCCCGCGTTTCGCAAGGATGGTACTGTCACGGCCGCGAATTCCAGTTCCATTTCCGATGGTGCCGCGGCACTGGTGATGATGCGTCGTTCGACGGCAGACAAGCTCGCGCTCAAGCCGCTGGCGATGGTCGTTGGACACGCGACGCATGCGCAGGAATCGGCACTGTTCACCACCGCGCCGGTGGGCGCGATGCGCAAACTGTTCGACAGGACGGGCTGGACACCCGACCAGGTGGATCTCTACGAGATCAACGAAGCCTTCGCCGTGGTCACCATGGCCGCGATGAGGGAACATAAGTTGCCGCATGAGAAAGTCAATGTGCATGGTGGCGCTTGCGCGCTGGGACACCCGATCGGGGCATCGGGCGCGCGCATTGTAGTCACATTGATTGGCGCGCTGAGAAAGCGTGGTCTCAGACGCGGCGTCGCGTCACTTTGCATCGGTGGCGGGGAAGCCA
>DATMZQ010000399.1:0-8698 GCA_035573615.1 Burkholderiales bacterium
GCCCTGTTCGCCGAAATTCTGCTCGCTCTGGAGACCGTATTGCGCCGGTTCTCCACGGAAGGATTTGCTTCTTTCAGCGAGGAGTGGAACGCACTGCATGCCTATCAAGATAAAATGGTACGCATGAGGATGCCGGACAAGTCCGAGATAGAAGGCCGGGTGCAAAATATCGGCGACGACGGCGCACTGTTGTTGCATACGCGGGCCGGGCTGCGCAAATTTTACGGTGGCGAAATGAGTCTGCGCGGCATTGCTTGAGACGGTCTTCGATAACACATCAAGCCAAATTTGATACTAGCGATCGATGCCGGCAATAGCCGGGTGAAGTGGGCGACTCACGATGGCGGTAAGTTTATCCGCGACGGCTGGGTGGCGTACGCCGAGTTCGATAAGCTTGATGGGCAGTGGGCCGGGCTGCCGCCGCCGTCCTCCATCGTGATCGGCAATGTGGCTGGGGATGACATCAGCAAAAAGCTAAGCGCGCTGTGCGCGCGTTGGAAGGTTGAGCCACGTTGGGCATGCAGCGTGCGTTCGCAGGCAGGCGTATTTAACCGATACGAACAACCATCGCAACTTGGAGTGGACCGCTGGGCGGCATTGATAGGCGCCCGTGGGGTTTGTTCCGGTGCTTGCGTCGTTGCCAATGCTGGCACCGCGATGACCATCGACGCGTTGGGAAAACAGGGCGAGTTTATCGGTGGCATTGTCGTTCCAGGTTTTGACTTGATGCACGAGGCGCTTGCAGCCAATACTGCCCGGCTCTCGGCAGAACGCGGAACGTTCTTCGATTTCCCACGCACAACCAGAGACGCGATTACCAGCGGAGCGATTCAGGCGCTATGCGGTGCGGTCGAACGCATGCGTAACGCCATGCTGTTGGCCGGGCACGAGGATCCTGAGTTAATAGTCAGCGGCGGCGCCGGCGAAATCGTTGCACGCCATATTGGGCGACCGGTGCGCGTAATAGACAAGCTTGTACTGGAGGGACTGGTGCGTATTGCGATGGAGCAGCCGTGAAGTTGATCTTTTTCCTGCTGCTTGCTGCAAACCTGGCGCTCGCGGTGGTTATCTTCGTGCGCGAAGGGCTGCCGAATCCGGATGCGCAACTCGTAAGCCAGCAGTTTAATGCCGACAAAATACAAATCTTGCCGCCGCAATTGGTATCTGCGCCGGCCGCCGTTGCTATTGCACCGGCAAGACCAGCGGGCGTATGCCTGCAATGGGGTAATTTTGGTGCCGCTGAACTGCCCAAGGCACAGGCCGCACTCGATGGATTGTTGTTCGCAGATCGCGCACGCAAGACCGACGTGCCGGTATTGACAAGTTACTGGGTGTTCATCGGCCCACTCCGTTCCAGGGCGGAATTGGAAAAGAAGACAAGCGAATTAAACAAATTGGGAATCATTGAATTTTTGCCAATAGTAGAAACGGGCCGATGGCGCTTCGCACTTTCCCTGGGCGTTTTTCGGACCGAAGAAGGCGCCAAAAACTACCTTGAAGCCCTGCGAGGCAAAGGCGTGCGATCGGCACAGTATGGTGAACGAGAACAAAGAATCACGCAGACTGCCTTTCTGTTTCGCGATCTGAGCGAAACGCAAAAGGGTCAATTGACGAGCCTGAAAGCCTCGTATCCCGGTTCTGATGTGCGCAGCGTGGATTGTCCTCCGGTCTAAGTCGGTCTACGCGGGTGCGAGCACCCTTAAGCCCGCACTATCCATCTTCATTTCAATCGAGCGCTTATGGAAAGCCTGCAGCGTCGATCGATGGCCAATGCTAATCACGGTTGTACGCGGCAGCTTTTCCTGAAGTAGGCGGTAGAGTTTTTGCTCCGCCTCCTCATCCAGGGAGGATGTCGCTTCGTCGAGAAACAGCCAGTCCGGTTGTTGCAGCAAGGCGCGCGCGAAGGCGATGCGCTGTTGCTCTCCCGGGGAAAGCTGCATGGACCAGTTCTGCTGTTCGTCCAGGCGGTCACGCAACTGCGCCAGCCCGACTTCGCTGAGCGCGTTCTTAATCTCTTCGTCGGGGAGGGTGATATCGACCGAGGGATAGACGGTTACTTGCTTCAGGGTGCCTATGGGCAGGTAGGGTTTTTGCGGAAGGAAAAGGATGCGGCCGTCTTTGGGAAGGCGAATCCGACCGCTGCTGTATGGCCAGATTCCGGCAAGTGCACGGAACAGTGTGCTCTTGCCCGATCCGGACGGCCCGCGTATGAGCAAGTGTTCGCCCTGTTTGACGTCCAGGCTGGATGCGGCCACAAGCGGCCTTGCATCCGGCAAGGCGACCGAAACATTTTCAAGCACCAGATCCGATTGCTGTCCCACGATGCGCTCTGCGCCAGACTCATCGCGCGCTTGCGCCCGTGCCCTTTCGATTGCGTAGTGAAATCCGATCAAACGATCGGAAGTCGCTTTCCAGGTCGCAAAGGTCGGATATGCGGTGATGAACCATGACAGAGAACTTTGCACATGACCGAACGCGTTGGATATCTGCATCAGCCCGCCAAGCTGGATGGTTCCGGCGAAATAGCGGTTGCCGGCAACAAGGAACGGAAAGATGATTGCTGCCTGGTTATAGCCTATGGTGAAAAAGTTCAGAACTTTCTGCCGCTTCATGATGCGCCACCAGTTGTCGACGACGCTTGCGAAGCGGGCGCGGAAACCAACAAATTCGTCCGGCTCTCCCTTATACAATGCCACGCCTTCCGCATTTTCCCGGAAACGAACCAGACTAAACCGGAAGTCGGCTTCGAAGCGCTGCTGGTCGAAGTTCAGGCCGATGAGTTTTTTTCCGATTTGGTGGGTCAGCCACGTGCCGACGATGGCATAAAACAGCGCGGCCCAAACCATGTAGCCCTGAACGGACACAGGATTGCCGTTGAGCGAAATTTCCAGCGGTCCTGACAATCCCCAAAGAATACCCACGAAGGAGCCGAGCGTGACTATCGCATTCAAGAATCCAAGCGACAATTCCAGGGACTGATCGACAAAAAATTTCATGTCCTCCGAAATCCGCTGATCCGGGTTGTCGGCCGGATTGCCGCTCAGTTGCAACCGGTAGTACGCTCGATCGCTCAGCCATTCCGAAAGATAGTTGTCAGTAAGCCAACGCCGCCAGCGAATCTGCAGCATCTGGTTCAGATAGAACTCGTAAACGGCCATGACAATGTAGATGGTCGCCAAAATGCAGAATCGGCCCATCAGTTTCCAGAACCCGGTCTTGTCTTTCTCCTGAAGCGCGTTATAGAAGGAGTTGTACCAATCGTTGAACAGCACATTCATATAAACCATCGCCAGGGTCAATATGATGACAGCGGCAAGCAGCAGCCAGGCGATGAAGCGTTCCTCAGATTTCCAGTACGGTTTGATCAGGCGCCATGTATCGCGTAGAAAAGTAAAGCGGGCAAACATGAATAGTTCCTCGTGGAAGCAATCAGGAGTTACGAATGCGGGAAAGGAGGGCGGTAGTTGAATTTGGGAACTGGAAGGCAATGGATCGCACTTCTCCACCCCAGGCTTGGACTTCTGTTGCTCCCACAATCTTTTCAATAGGCCAATCTCCGCCCTTCACCAGAATATCCGGGCGGCAGTTCAGTATCAGCGATAACGGCGTGTCTGCATCAAACCAGGTCACCATGCTCACGCTTTCCAGCGCTGCGACGACGGCTAGTCTGTCTGCCAAAGTATTTACCGGGCGGTCCGGCCCCTTTCCCAGCCGCTTGACCGAGGAATCCGAGTTCAGTGCCAGAACCAGACTTGCGCCCAATGCGCGGGATTCGGCGAGGTAAGTGACATGCCCACGATGCAGCACATCAAAGACCCCGTTGGTGAACACCAGCGGCCGGTCGATTGGACGCAGCCGAGCTGCCAACTCATCCGGCGGAACGATCTTTCTTTCGAAGGTTGGTGGGGCATGCATTGGAGTGCCCGCAATCATACAGGGCTGGACGGAGGGTGCCAGTGCCAGCCCGCTGGGAAAAGTTCTTACGTGATTGCGCCGAATCCGAAACCGCGCTGAAGTCTTGGATGATCAGCGCGGTGGAATCAGACTCATAAGACTGCTCGGTTTCGACAGTGAATCACGAAACAGCTCGCAAACTAATGTTGGAGACTGTACGCCGCCTGATTACCCCAGAATGTAAGCGTTCAATAGAGGCTGTTGGGCGACCGAATCATCAGTCAAGGTACTCGAATACCTTGACGACTCGTTGTGCTCCACTCGTGGTAGCGGCAGTCTGCGATGCGGCATCGGCCTCCGCTCGCGTCACCAGGCCCATCAGGAATACGGTGCCGTTTTCAGAGACCACCTTGACGTGGCTAGCGCCCACGTCCTTGTTTTGCGCAAGACGCCCCTTCACTTCGCTCGTCAGCAGCGTATCGCTCGCTCTCGATGTTGTGGAGCTCACACCGCTGACAACAATTTCGTTTTGGACATTGCGCACGCTCGGCACTTCAAGTGTCACGATCGATAGATCTTGCTTGATCTCTTCCGTCGGGACTTGTCCCGTCAACAGAACGTAGCGATTGAAACTGGTAACGCTGATATTGCCTAGATCCTTGTATTTTTCGCTTATACGATTCCCGGCCTTTAGTTCAATGGCCTGATCTTCCAGCATCGTTGCGTTTGTGCGCCGGTCTTCTGCCATCATGACTCCGGCAGCTGCGCCGGCGCCCACCACCAATGGCACGCAGGATTGAAGGAGGGGGATAAGCGAAGCAAGTATTACCAGATGTATCGTTGATCTCATTCAGTCTGCTCCTAGCAACAGAAAATCGATCGCATCGCACATGCAATGCAGGCACAGCAGATGGACTTCCTGGATGCGCGCAGTGCGCTCTGCAGGTACGCAAATGTGTACATCCTCAGGTCCAAGCAAAGTGGCAATCTTGCCTCCGTTCCGTCCCGTTAGCGCGACCACGTCCATTTCGCGTTCGTGCGCTGCGTGAATTGCTTCCATCACATTGGGTGAATTACCGCTGGTCGAGATTGCGAGCAGGATGTCATCCGGATGACCTAGAGCACGAACCTGCTTGGAAAATATCTCGTTGTAGTGGTAATCGTTCGCAATCGAAGTAATTGTGGAGGTATCCGTGCTCAGGGCCATAGCCGCAAGCGGCGAACGTTCCTTTTCGAACCGGTTCAGCAATTCTGCGGCGAAATGCTGTGCATCTGCGGCCGATCCGCCGTTACCACAAGAGAGAATCTTGCCTTCTTTCATCAGGCACTGGACCATGCGCTCCGCGGCGTCGACAAGTGGCCCGGCGAGAACATCCTTTGCCTTGATCTTGAGTTGGGCGCTGTCGGTAAAATGTTGACTGACGCGGCTGATCAAATCCATTGGAGGAATTCTATAAATTGAATGGGGCGAATTATTGCACAAGCTTTGTCGACACAAAGCTGCAAATTAATCTTCACCGAATGCGTTTTCGATCCATTGAATCTCATGAGTGTCGCCAGTGAGCAACACGGCATCGAAGCGGCAGTCGGGAAATTCCTTTTGGGCCGCCATATAGTGCCGCGCCGCGCGCAGCAATTTTTTTCGTTTGGCCGCCGTTACACTTTCAACCGAGCCACCGAACGTATTGTTGCGCCGATAACGGACTTCAACAAACACGGTTGTGTGCCCGTCGCTCATGACCAGATCGATTTCGCCGAAGCGGCAGCGATAGTTTCGCTCCAGCAATCTTAGCCCGCGCTTGGTTAAAAAATTTGCGGCGGCTTCCTCGGCCTGCGCGCCGCGCTCGCTCATCGAGGTGGAAGTGCTTCCAGCATCTTTGCGCTGCCCTGGGAGAACTGTGCCGGTACCAACGTGCGAGTAAATTGATGCAAATTATTCAGAGTGATCGTTCCGGTCACCCCATCCAACGGTTCCATCGATTCATACGGGCGCAACAGTTCCTGGGCGAGCCGGTAGGCATCGATTCCGAGCGCGTAGAATCGTTCCTGATCCAGCCCCGCACGCTGTGCAGTAGGGCGCGCGTAACTGATTACTGCGGGATGATCAGGCTGCAGCAGCCATGGCATGTCCAGGAAACGTATGCCTTCCAGGTCGAAGTTTGCAAGCGTGTCCAAGTTGGACGTGAATACCATTGACGTGGCGTAAATGGGGATGGCTGTACCAATATAGGAGCGTACAAATCGAGCGCGGGCGCCATCAAGTGATGTAAAAACGATGTCCGCATTGGCGTTGATGATTTGTTCGCGCAAGCGCGTAAGTGCGGCTGAATCCGTCGTATAGCCGAACTGGCCAGTAACTGCCCCGCCTATTTTCTTCCATTCTTCTGAAAACGCCTGTGATATGCGGATCGCTAATGTCGTATCGCCCACGATAATGAAAGCTTTAGTGCCGCCAAGGCGCAACGCGAACTGCGCTAACTGTCGCGCTTCCGTTTCGATTTGCAGGCCATAAACATATAGGTCCCTTGGCAGCGATACGTCTGCATCAGGAATGTTCAGTGCCAGCGTTGGAACGCTCACAATGCCGCTTTGCGCCAATGACGTCACGCCGTTTCGCGTCAACGGACCAATGACCGCGCGTGCTCCAAGCGATGTGGCTCGCTGGTAAGCCGTCAGAATTTGTTGCGGGTCCTCGCTGGTAGCATAGATTTTGACCTTTAACCTGCCTGACGGGCCGTTGGCGGCGGCATTCAGGATCCCAAGTCGAACTGATTCGGCGTGCTTCCCGTACGAATTGGACTGCAGCGGTAGTATTACTGCGATGTGAGGCTCGCGTACGATGACTTCGGTACTTTCTTGCGCGCCCGCGAACCCTGTGGCTAAGGCGATTAGCCACCAGTATAGTGATGAGCGAACCCACATACGAAAGGCCAGGCGAAGTTGCATAGCGAAAAGACGGAAGTGGCCGAGCCGACATTATATGTGGTGGCTACCCCGATCGGAAATCTTCAGGACATTACCCTGCGCGCTTTGGCAACGCTCAAGACGGTCGATGTTATTGCAGCGGAGGATACGCGCGTTTCTCGCAAGCTCTTGAGCCATTTTGGGATAAAAACGGAGTTGATTTCGTCCCATCAACATAACGAGCAGCGAGCGGCACGTCAGTTGATCGAATTCCTGTCGAAGGGAAAATCCGTTGCCCTTATTTCCGATGCAGGCACGCCTGCCATAAGCGATCCGGGAGCTGTTGCCGTGGAGCAGGCGCGAGCTGCCGGTTTTCGAGTAGTCCCCATTCCGGGGCCCAGCGCAATAACGGCCGCTATTGCGGCAGGCGGACTGCAATGGTCGTCATTCTGTTTCCACGGCTTTCTGCCTGCGCGTAAGCGTGAGCGCGAGACAGCGCTTGCCTCACTTCGGTTACAGCGCGGGCTCCAGGTGTTTTATGAGGCTCCCCATCGCGTGGTCGAGTGTGTAATCAGCATGGCTGCCGTCTTGGGCGCCGATCGCCGTATTGGTATTGCGCGCGAGCTCACGAAACTATTTGAAGAGATCCACGTGTCCCGCCTGGACGAGACGGTGCTCTGGTTGCAGGAAGACGATAACCATCGTCGCGGCGAGTTCGTCCTCATGGTGGAAGGTTATATGGCGGAAACAACATCAGAGAACCTGAGCTCGAATCGTGCGCTGGAAATTTTGCTCCGCCAATTGCCGCTGAAGCAGGCAGTCGGGTTGGCTGCAGAAATCACAGGCGTGAAGAAAAATGCGCTGTACCAGCAAGCGCTGAAACTCAAGAGCCAAAATGATGAACAATAGAGCGGCCAATTTGCAAGTGCCTATATGAACCGCATAACCATTACCAAGCCGGACGATTGGCATCTGCACCTCCGTGACGGAGATGCGATGAAATCGGTCGTTGCCGATTCAGCAAGACGCTTTGGTCGTGCCATCGTAATGCCAAACCTCAAACCCCCGGTGACTACGGTCGCCGAAGCCAGGGAATATCGCAATCGGATCTTGTCGACTTTGCCACCGCGGAGTGATTTTCAACCATTGATGACGCTGTACCTTACTGACAACACCAGCGCGGCCGAAATTCACAAGGCAAAAGCCAGCGGTATCGTCAGCGCGGTCAAGTACTATCCCGCCGGGGCAACGACGAATTCCGATCTGGGCGTGACTGATCTCGGTAGATGCGTCGCGGCAATGAAGGCCATGGCTGAGGCCGGAATGCCTCTTCTTGTGCACGGCGAAGTTGTTGACCCGAAGGTCGACGTATTCGATCGTGAAAAAGCCTTCATCGAAAAAACCATGATGCCTCTTATTCAACAATTGCCGGAGCTTCGAGTTGTGATGGAACACATCACGACTGGCAACGCGGTCAAGTTTATTCTGAGCGCGCCGGACAATGTGGCTGCCACCATTACAGCGCATCATCTTCTGATGAGCCGTAACGATATGTTCAAAGGAGGCATTCATCCTCACCACTACTGCCTGCCACTCTTGAAGCGCGAAGAGCACAAGATGGCGCTGGTCAAGGCTGCCATCTCCGGCAATCCAAAATTTTTTCTTGGGACCGACAGCGCCCCTCATGCACGACATAGCAAAGAATCCGCTTGCGGATGCGCTGGCATATATACCGCACATGCCGCCCTTGAGTTGTACGCCGAAGTGTTTGATGCTGCCGGCAGCCTGGATAAACTCGAGGCGTTTGCCAGTTTTTTTGGTGCGGATTTCTACGGTGTGGAAAGAAATCGGACAACGATCACGCTTGTCCGCAGCGCCTGGACCGTGCCTGAGGAAATTC